>CAKPPL010000057.1 GCA_934177555.1 uncultured Clostridia bacterium | reverse complement strand
GCTGTTACTATTGCAGAAGGTAAAAAAGCTGCTGCTATATTAGAAGCAGAAGCTGATAGAGAAGCAAGAATTAGAAGAGCTGCCGGTGAAGCACAAGCTATTAAATCTGTAGCAGAAGCTAAAGCTAAAGAAATTGCAATGGTTTATGATGCTATAAAAGCTGCTGATCCAGACGAAAAACTTGTTCAAATAAAATCTCTTGAAGCTCTTGAAGAAATTGCTAAAGGTGATGCTAACAAAGTATTTATTCCTTTTGAAGCAACAGGTGCATTAAGTGGATTAGGTGCTGCTAAAGAAATATTTACAGAAAAGAATAATAAATAATATCAAAAAAGCTTGGTACAAATTGCACCAAGCTTTTTACATTATTACATCTATATTATATATTTTTCCAGAATTATCTAATTTAATCTTATTTTCTGTTTCATCTCCATTTATTGTTACTTTTGAAACACCTAAATTTTTACCATTTGGATTATTTACTTTTATATTATATATACTTTCTCCATATTTAATTCTTATTGTATATTCTTTCCAGTCTTTTGAAATACATGGATCTATACTCAATATATTATGATATATTTTTATTCCTAATATATTTTCAATTCCTGCTAAATAATACCAACTACTTGAACCTGTATACCAAGTCCATCCACCTCTTCCAGCTAAATTCTGAGCTCCATATATATCTGCTGAAATAACATATGGCTCAACTTTGTATTTATTAGCTGCTTCTTTAGTTCTTGCATGTTCTATAGGTGTTATCATTTTATACAATTCTACTGCTTTGTCTCCTCTTCCTAATATAGCTTCTGCAATTATTGCCCAAATAGCAGCATGTGTGTATTGTCCACCATTTTCTCTAACACCAGGTAAATATGATTTTATATATCCAGGTTGTAATTCACCTCTATCAAAAGGAGGGTCAAGCAATTTTATAATACCATTTTCACTATCAACTAAATGATTTTCAAGACTTTCTATTGCCAATAACATTTTATTTTCATCTCCTGCTCCAGATATTATAGACCAGCTTTGAGCTATACTATCAATCCTACACTCTTCATTTTCTATACTACCATAAACATCTCCATTATCTGCAAAAGCTCTTTTAAACCATCTTCCGTCCCATGCGTTTGTATTCAGATTACATTTCAATTTATTTAATGTTTCACTACATTTTTTCTTCATTTCCTCGTCATTCATATAATCTGCTATATTTATAAAATCTTTTAAAATACTATATAAGAAGAAACCAAGCCATACACTTTCACCTTTTCCTTGTGGACCAATGTTACTAAATCCATCATTCCAATCTCCAATTCCTATTTTAGGCAAACCATTTTTTCCAAAATCACATGCCCTATTTATTGATTTTTTGCAATGTTCATATATATTTTCTTTTAATTCAGAAGAAAAATATTTATCATATTTTTCATTTTCACCTTCCTTTAGTTCATTTCCTTGTAAATATGGTGTCTCTACATTTAATATACTATAATCTCCAGTAAAAGAAATATACTTAATAACAGCAAATGGTAACCATAATAAATCATCAGAAAATCTTGTACGTATTCCTCTTCCATTTTCATCATGCCACCAATGTTCTACATCTCCTTCAATAAATTGATGTTCACTATGCTTTATAATTTGATTATATAATATTTCTTTATCAAAAAATTTAGTTGATAACGTATCTTGTAATTGGTCTCTGAATCCATATGCTCCTCCAGATTGATAAAATCCACTTCTTCCTAAAAGTCTACTACATATTGTTTGATACATTATCCATCCATTTAACATAATATTAATTGACTCATATGGTGTATAAACTTGTATTTTTCCTAATAATTCATTCCACTTATTTTTTATTCTACTTAATTCTGCATTACAATTTTGTATTTTTGAATATTTATATGATATATTTTTTACATCAATAATATTATCTTCTGCTCCAAGAACAAATGAAATCTCTTTACTTGAAAAGCTTTCTATTTCGACTTCTATCTCTACAGCCATACAACTTCGTTTTCCTAATCCATTATCATTATCTAATCTTAATTGATATAATCCATTTGGATTTGATATGCCATTTTTACCAAAAAATGTTTTTTTATTTCCTGTATATGACAATATTTTTTCACTACTAGAAATATATACAATATCATTAAATTCATCTTTATTGTATAAATTTTTAGCTGTTAAAATATTAAAATTCTCTTCATAACCTAATTTTATATATCCATCTGATTTAATTTCATCTTCTCCTAATACAGGTTTTACATAATACACTATTTTTATTTTTTTCTTTTTAGGTGCATTATTTTTTAATGTTAATATACTAATTTTGGCACTATCTTCTTCTGCTACAAATACATTTAGTTCTTGATTGATATCATTACTATTGTGTAAATATTTAGCATATCCAAACCCAAATATTGTGTTGTAATTTTTATCATCTGGTTTAGGCATTGCTGTTGGAGACCATGTATTTCCATTTTCCATATCTTTTAAATAAATTACTTCAGATGGTATATTTATACTATTATTATTGTGCCAACTAGTTATTCTATTTAATCTACTATTTTTATACCAAACATATCCTCCATTGCTTTCTGTTACTACTGTTCCAAATTTTTTATTTGCCATTATATGACTCCATGTAGTTGGTGTTTTAGTTTTTTTGTTTATTCTTATAAAATATTCTTTTCCATCATTTGAAAAAGCCCCATATTCATTATAATATTTTAAATTTTCAATATCTCTTATTATATCTACATCTTTTGTTCCATCTTCTTTTTTTATGTTATTCTCAGCAATTTGAGGTATTATATAGTTTTCTAATTTATCTTCTTCCATATCTTTTAAAATGTTTTCTAAATTTCCTAAATGGCTATCTATTACTAATGTCGAAACAAATTTTATTAAATTAATATCTTGAATATCCATATTGCTTTTTGATAATACAAATATTCCTCCATAAATATTTTTCATATATGATAAATGACTATTTAATATTGTTCCTTCAATCTCATCTATTATATAATTTCCTTCATCTATTATAACTAATTCTGTTTTTATATTTCTAATCTTCAAAAATTCATATGCTTTTATAATTTGTTTTATAACATATAAATCATTTACATATTTTATTGTTACTGTTATTATTGGTAAATCCCCTGAAATACCATATTTCCACAAATCTTTTTGTTCATAAGTTTTATATCCTAATTTTTCATTTTGTTGGAGTGGATTATCAAATATTATATATGATGCTATTGTCTGGTAAATATCTATATCTTTTCCTTTTAGATTCAAATATTTTGCTTCTGACTCTGTTTTTATCTTTGTAATTTCAAATTCTCTTGTTATATTTTCTGTAATTTTATATTTTTCTATATTCTGTATCACTTGTTCTTTATCATATTCTGTTGAAATTAATAAATCAATATATGCTTTTTCTCCACTTTTTACTTTTATTGTCTTTTTCAATGCTACTATACCTTCTGTTATTAAACCTTCTTTTTTAGATAATGGGGTTGAATTCTTTATTTTAATTGGTATATCAATATTATTTTGTCCTATGAATTTTTCCCTATTTATTTCAAATTCTGTTTCGCCTATATTTTCACAATTCGTCTGCATTTTAGCTAACATATATAATTCTCTCTTATTTGATTCTCTTTGTTTTCTCTTTACCATTAGTCCATCTAATTCTTGTTCATAGTTATATATTAAAAATAAATCATTAAATACTTGATGTGCATAATCTTGCTCTTTTGGAGATAGCACTGGCTCAAAATAATTTGTTATTTCAAATACTTTATCTTTTCCTGAATTATTTGTAATTTCCAATCTTCTTATTTCAACCGGATCATTTGCATCAACTGTTATTTTTAATTTAGTTTTTATTCTTCCATTATATTTTTCAAATTGATTTTTATCTGGCATAAAACTAATTGTAAATTTATCACAATTATCATCTCCTGTTGCAGACCATATTTTGTTTGTTTCAATATCTTTTATATAGCAAAATATTCCTTGTTTATAATCATCTGTTTTCTTAAATCTATTAATATAATTATCTTCAAACTTACTTATTCCTTCTCCTTTTTGATTTATTGCAACAACATATTTTTCATTTCCTATAACATTTCCTCTAATTATTCTTTCATCTATTTTGTTATATTCTCTAACAGTATAATTTTCATAATCTTCATATTTTATTTTCTCTGGATTTTCTTTATTTTCTTTTGTTAATACAAATGTTTCTGGTATTCTTTCTTGTAATAAAATACTTATCGCTTCTATTTCTGGATTTTGCATAAATCTTTTTTGAAATATATTATTATTTATAAAATTATTTATTGATAACAATATTAAAGCCTGATGATGTGCCATATATGTTTTTACTTGCTCATATTTTTTTCCTTTTGATAATCTTTCAGGAGTATAATCTATTGACTCATAAAAACCATATTTGTTATACATTCCTAATTTTTCAAGTAATCGCAAATTTTCTATTACTTCTTTTGGCTTATCATTTATTGCAAGAACAGAACCATATGTTGATACAACCATTTCATCTGCTAATCCTCTTTTTAATCCAAGCCATGGTATTCCAAATGCCTTATATTGATAATTTGAATGTAAATCTTTCAAATTAAATGCTGCTTCCGATATTCCCCACGGTATACCTAATTTTTTGCTATATTCTAATTGATTCATTATCAAGAAATTACATGATTCATCCAGTAAACTCCCTTTATATCTTGGAATATTTATATTTGGCATTAAATACTCAAACGCAGTCCCTGACCAAGAAATTAATCCTTTATATTCTTTTAAAACTGTTAATGTTCTACTTAAATTATTCCAATGTTTTGGTGTAACATCTTTTTTTGCTATAGCCACTAAACTAGCTTGTCTTGCTTCTGATGCTAATAAATCATAATATGAATCTGTTAATTTATTTTCTTCAACATTATATCCTATTGAAAACAATCTTTGTTCTTCATTATATAATACTTTAAAATTAGTTTTTTCTATCATTTCAGTTAATTTTTGTATTAAATCTTCTGTTATTTCTTCATATCCATGTACTTCATTAAGAAATGCTTTAGTCGTATACATATATCCAACTAAATTTCCACTATCAACTGTTGAAACATATTTTGGAATTAATGGTTGTTTAGTTTTTATATTATACCAATTATATAAATGTCCATTCCATTTTGGTAATTCATATATTATATTTATTATTTTTTCTAATAAAAACACTGTATCTTCTAAATTTTCAAATTTTAAATCATAACTTGTAATAACAGCTAATAATGATAAACCTATATTAGTTGATGATGTTCTTGGTACTATTAAATTTTTTCTATCTTCTTGATAATTATCTATTATCAAATAATTATTTTCTTTAGTCAAATAATCTTTAAAAAAACTCCATGTACTTTTTGCAATTTTATTTATATATTCTTTATCTTCTTTATTTAACTTTTCTACAATATTTATATTATGTTTTGTTTTACTTATTTCACACATTATTGCAGGTGTAATAATCCATAAAATTCCCATAATTAATGTTACGAAACTATTATTAATTCCATATAAAATACTTATCATTCCAAAAATTATGTTTATATACATTACTCTGTAATAATTTTTATTATTTGTTACAGATTGTTTTTCAGCCTCTTCTGATGTTAACCATTCTAACAAATGCTTATGTGTTACATTTTTTCTATAAATTGTTTTTACTATTGCTTCTATTTCTACATATGCTTTGTATGGTAAACAACCTAATGTTATTATTGCTCTAAGTATTGTACCCTTTATACCTGTTACATTTTGGGCAAATGTTTTCTGTTTTTTCTCTCCTTCTTTTCTTGAAAAACCTAAATTTAACAGTTCTAATATAAATGGATATATAACTATTCCAATTAAAATAATATTCATTTTTGTTTTATTTAATATCATTAAAGCAAAATAAACTATTATTATTGATATTTCAAATAAGCTTCTCCTTAAATTATCAAATATTTTATATTTTGATAATAAATTCAATTTACTCGTAATCCAACTTGTTATTTGCCAATCTCCTCTTGTCCATCTTGATAATCTATTCATAAAACTCATATATTTTGTAGGATATCCATCCATTAACATTATATCTGATGCAAGTCCACATCTTAAATAATTTCCTTCTAATAAATCATGACTTAAAACTGTATTTTCAGGTATTTCATTTTTTAATACTTTTGAAAACACTTCAACATCATAAATTCCTTTTCCTGTAAAGATTCCCTCATCAAAATTGTCTTGATAAGTATCTGATATAGCATTTGTATAACTATCTATTCCTCCACTTCCTGCAAAAATTCTGGTAAATAAATTTTCATTACTTATATTTAAGTCTATTCCTACACGTGGTTGAATAAGTGCATGTCCTTGAATTACTATGTTTTTATTTTTATCAATTACAGGTTTATTTAATATATGTGACATTGCTCCAACTAATTCAAATGCTGAATTTAATATTAGTTCTGTATCAGAATCTAATGTTATTACATATTTAATTTGAGGTAATTGTGATTGATTTATAGTATTTACTTTAAATTTATTTTTTTCATTTTTTAATATATATTCATTAAATTGTGTAAGTAATCCTCTTTTTCTTTCCCATCCCAAATATTTTTCTTCTCCATCATTATATTTTCTTTCTCTATATATAAAATGAAAAATTGGAAAATTATCACTTGGATATTTCTCATTTAAATATTCTACTTGTTTTATTCCTTCTTGTTCTACTTCTTCATCAAATTTCTCATCTTTATAATTACTTTCACTACAATCTCCTAATATTGCAAAATATAAATTTTCGCTTTTATTTGCTAAATAATATACTTCTAATT
>CAKPPL010000056.1 GCA_934177555.1 uncultured Clostridia bacterium | reverse complement strand
TATTTGAATATCAAAATTACATGATTTTAAAAATATTTTATATGAATTTAAAATTGATTCTTTTTCTAATTGTGTTTTTAAATTAAAATTTATTGGAA
This sequence comes from uncultured Clostridia bacterium, assembly GCA_934177555.1. Classification (GTDB taxonomy): domain Bacteria; phylum Bacillota; class Clostridia; order TANB77; family CAG-508; genus CAG-269. Next base: position 6,846 of record CAKPPL010000056.1, on the reverse strand, counting down.
TTATTTTTAATATTTTTACATATTTATTTTTATTACATTTTATAATTCCTCTGTCTAAAATTTTTTCTATTGGAATCCATTTTTGTATTGATTTTATTTTTAACTCCTTTCTAAATTTTTTTGGAAAATTTTGTGAATAATAGATATTAATTTTATTTGAAAATAAAAATATTGATATTGTTTATGTTACCATAGATTTTACTTTTTTGCAATAGTAAAAAAATTTTTTATTTTATGAATATTATTTTTGTTTTTGAACATAATATGTGTATAAGGTTAATAACAGTTGAGTTAAGAGTATTAATAGATTATATTTTAGTTTATTAATATTCGAACAAAGATATATATTAGTTTATTTTTATAGATTAATACATGTCGGCGATAAGAATATATTATGTGTATGCAAGCTGTATTTTATTTAAATTTTCAAGGATTATTTTTATATTTTATATATGGTTAAATTATATGTAATATATTTGAGCTAAGATTATTCTTATATTATATGGGATTATTATTAGTCCTCCATGGATGAATATAGTTTCTACTAGTGTATTTGTAGTCGAACAACTGATTAATATATGTGGTATATAGTTTATTTGTATAGCAATATACATTAGATTTGACTATTATGTATATTAGTTTGAGTTAAGATTGCTATTAGCTTTATGATAAGAGACTTTCAAAAATTGAAAGTCTCTTAATAATTATTATATATCTAAATTCTTTACATATTTTGCATTTTGTTCTATGAATTGTCTTCTTGGATCAACTTCATCCCCCATTAAAATTGTAAATATTTCATCTGCTTTTATTGCATCATCCATTGTTACTTGTATAAGTGTTCTTTTTGCTGGATCCATAGTTGTTTCCCATAATTGTTCTGGATTCATTTCTCCTAAACCTTTATATCTTTGTATTGAAACAGAATCTCTTGATATACCTTTTTCTTCTAATTCTTTAAATGCTTTATCTAATCCTTCATCAGTATAACAATAGATATCTTTCATTCCTTTTTTTGCTAATTTATATAATGGTGGTTGTGCTAAATAAACATTTCCATTTTCTATAAGTGGTCTCATATATCTAAAGAAAAATGTTAACATTAATGTTCTAATATGTGCTCCATCAACATCGGCATCAGCCATTATTATAACTTTTCCATATCTTATTTTTGTTATATCAAATTCATTACCTATTCCTGCACCAATAGCAATAATTACAGGATTTAATTTATCATTTCCATATATTTTATCAGCTCTTGCTTTTTCTACATTAAGCATTTTTCCCCATAATGGTAATATTGCTTGAAATTTTCTGTCTCTTCCCTGTTTTGCACTTCCCCCAGCAGAATCTCCTTCGACAATATAAACCTCACACTCTTCTGCTACTTTACTACTACAATCTGCAAGCTTTCCTGGTAATGTTGATGTTTCTAATGCACTTTTTCTACGAACAAGTTCTCTTGCTTTTCTAGCAGCTTCTCTTGCTCTTGCAGCACTTACACATTTTTCCAATACTGCTTTTGCAACATTAGGATTTTCCTCTAAAAATGTTGATAATGCTTCATTAACCATACTTTGAACTACACCTGTAACTTCACTATTCCCTAGCTTTGTCTTAGTTTGTCCTTCAAATTGAGGTTCTTTTACTTTTACAGAAACAACGGCTGTAATTCCTTCTCTTATATCTTCACCTTGTAAATTTGAATCTTTTTCTTTTAAGAAATTATGTGCTCTTGCATAATCATTAAATACTTTTGTTAATGCTCTTTTAAATCCTTCTAAATGTGTTCCACCTTCTATTGTATTTATATTATTTACAAATGTATGTATATTTTCTGAATAACTTGTAGTATATTGAATTGCAATTTCAACTGGAACTTCTCCACCTTTTTCTATATATATAGGTGTTGGATGTAATTTTTCTTTATTTTTGTTCAAGTATTCTACAAATGTTTTTAATCCACCTTCAAAACAAAATTCTGCCTTTTTTATATTTTCTGGATCTCTTATATCTTGTATTTTTATTTTTAATCCTTTTGTTAAAAATGCTATTTCCCTAAATCTTGTTTCCAAAATTTCATATTCGTAATTTAATGTTTCAAATATTGTATCATCAGCTAAAAATCTTACTTTTGTTCCTGTCTTTTTAGACTCTCCAATTTTTTCAAGTTTTCTAACTGTTTTTCCTTTTTCAAAATACATTTGATATATTCCACCATCTCTTTGGATAGTTACTTCTGTCCATGTTGATAATGCATTTACAACAGATGCACCTACACCGTGTAATCCTCCAGAAACTTTATATCCACTATCTCCACCAAATTTTCCACCTGCGTGTAATACTGTATATACTGTTTCTGCTGTAGATATTTTTGTTTTTGGATGTATCTCAACAGGAATTCCTCTACCATTATCTTCAACACTTATTACATTTCCTGGTTCTATTATAACGTTTATTTCCGTACAATATCCAGCTAAAGATTCATCAACACAGTTATCAACAATTTCATATACTAAATGATGTAATCCTCTAACAGATGTACTACCAATATACATTCCTGGTCTTTTTCTTACTGGTTCAAGACCTTCTAAAACTTGAATTTGTTCTGCCCCATATTTATGTTCATACTTTTCCATTTTTTTCCTTCCTTTCATTTATATCAATTTTCTTCTATTACATTTCCATCTATAACATTATATGAAAAATATTCTAAATTTTCAAGTGCTAATTTTTCTGTACATGTTATAATAACTTGAATATTTTTAATGTTATCTAAAAAATTTTTTCTTCTTTTGCTATCTAATTCTGACATAAAATCATCTAATAATAATATTGGGTATTCCCCAATATCATCATAAATAACTTGTAGTTCTGCTAATTTTAATGATAAAACTGCAGTTCTATTTTGTCCCTGTGAACCATATATTTCTACTTCTTTTCCATTTATATATATCATAAAATCATCTCTATGTACACCCTTTGTTGTAAAACCTTTTATAATATCTAATTTCCTTCTTGATTTTAACTCATTTAAAAAATTTTGTCTAGTATTTGCTTCTGAAAAATATTTTATTTCTATTTCTTCTTTATTTTGTGTTATATCTTTATGAATTTTTTTTATTTTTTCTTGTATTTTATCTATATATTCTTTTCTATATTCATATATTTTTATTCCATATTCAACTAATTTTTCATCCCAAATATCTAATAAATTTTCATCTTTATTTTCCATTTTTATTTGTTTTAAATAATTATTTCGTTGCTCCAATGTTTTTAAATATAAAGATAATGTATGCATATAATTAGGTCTTAACTGACTTATCATAACATCCAAAAATTTTCTTCTGTTTTGTGGTCCACCTTTTAAAATATTTATATCATCAGGAGTAAATATTACAACATTAATATTCCCTAATAATTCACTTAATTTTTTTAATTTAATTCCATTTAAATATATTTGTTTTTTTGTTCCAATTTCTATTTTTATTTTTCCATCTCTATCTTTTTTTGAAAAGCTAATTTCTATTATCGCATTTTCTTCATTAAATTTAATTAATTCTTTTTCTTTATTTGTCCTAAAAGATTTTCCAATACTACATAAAAAAATTGATTCAATTATATTTGTTTTTCCTTGTGCATTTTCTCCAAAAAATACATTTATATTTTCATGTAATTTTATTTCCTTATTATTATAATTCCTAAAATTTTTTAATTTAATATCATTTATCCACATATTATTCTCCATTTGTGCATAATTTTTTTATTTTTATCTTTTTTTATCTATTTTTTTCTAATTTATTCTATTTTTTTCATATTTTTTTGGTATAAAACTATATTAATAAAAAATTAAAATGGCTTATTTTTGATTTTAGTGCTTCATTTTTTTTATTATTTTTTATTTTTTTTATATTTTTTTATTAAATTATTTATTTATTTTTAATTTTTTATTATTTTTTTAAATTAATTATTATTTATTTTTAATTAATTATTATTTATTTTTATTAATTATTTTTTTAATTAATTATTTAATTTTTTTTATTTTTTTCTTACTATTTATTTATAAGATAGCTTTTTATACATATTTTTATATCTTCAATTATCTAATTTATTCTATTTTATTCTTTTTTTTTCTAATTTATTCTATTTTTTTCATAAATAAAAAATGTTTATTTTTCATTTTATTTGAATATCTAATTTATCCTTTTTTTTTCTATTTTTTTCTAATTTATACTAATTTATTCTATTTTATATAATAAAATAAATAGTCAGAAGTTTTCCCTCTGACTTTAACTTCTATTCTTTTAATCTAATTGGTAAAATCATGTAAACATATTCATTGTTTTCCACAGATTTTATTAAACATGGGGATATGTTTGTTCCAAATTCCACAAAAACTTCATCATCATCTATTGCTTTTAAACTATCTAGAAAATATTTTGGATTAAATCCTGCTTCTATATTTTTTCCTTCTGTAGATATAAATATTTCTTCTTTTGCTTCACCTGTTTGATTTGTACAAGATATTGTTATTTTTCCTATATCAACAGATACTTTTACAGGATATTTTTTCTCTTTTTCTATTGATGATGCTGATATTAAGCTTATTCTCTCAAAACTATTTTGTAAACTACTTTTATCAACTCTTATTCTAGTTTCCCAATTACTTGGTATTACTGATTTATAGTTTAAAAATTCTCCATCTAATATACGTGTAACTACTTTACAATTTTCCATTTCAAATAATGCTTGATTTTTTGCAATTCCTATTTTTACATGATCAAATGAATCTAATAATATTTTATTTAATTCATTTAATGTTTTTCCTGGTATTACAGCTTTAAAATCATTTACTTTTGTTGGTAAATAAATACTTCTTAATGCTAATCTAAATCCGTCTACTGCGACAACATTTAATTTATTGTTTTCCACTTCGAATAAACAACCTGTGAATATTGGTCTATTTTCTTCATTACTAACTGCAAATATTGTTCTTCTTATCATATTTTTTAACATATTCTGTTCTAAATCTATTGAATTTTCTATTTCTATTTTTGGTAATTCAGGAAATTCTTCTGGATTCATTGTAGTTAATTTATATAAAGATCCTTCACATTCTATTTCTAGTAAATTATTTGAATTTAATGTAATACTAATTTCAGTATCTGGTAATTTTCTAATAATTTCACTAAACATTATAGCATTAACTACTGTACTTCCTTGTTCTTTTACTTCACATTCTAAAATGTATTCTATTCCAATTTCTTGATCATAAGTTGTTAATTTTATTTCATTATCATTAGTTTGAATAAGTATTCCTTCTAGTATAGGCATTGTTGTTTTAGATGCTACACCTTTTACTACGGAATTTAATGCTTTAAGGATATTATCCTTGTAACAAATGATTTTCATTTTGCGTCTCTCCTTTATTATTATTTATTATATATAATATAAATATTATTAGTAGTAATAGTATTAGGTATTGTGGATAATGTGGAAAACTATGTGGAAACGATGTATCCCTAAGAAAAATTACTGTGTATAAATCAGTGGATAACTTCCCAATTTGTCCACAAGGAAATTTCTGGAATGTGGATTATTGAGTTATTAACAGTTTATCAACAGATAATTCACATTTGGGTGTGGATATCTATTGTAGGTCTTCCGTAAGTAATCATAACTTTTTTGTAACCAAACAATTTTTCTCGAGAACAAATATTCAAAAATGATATCTTATCCATTTATTTATCTATTGTTCTCCATTTATGATTATGTTTTTCACACTTTCCACAATTAATTTTGTGTTATTTTTTTCTTTTACTTCTTTTTCAATTTTTTTACAAGCATGCATTACTGTTGAATGATCTCTATTCCCAAAATCTTCTCCTATCTTAGGATATGACATATTAGCTACTTCTCTACATAGGTACATAGCAATTTGTCTTGGAAATGCTATTTCATTTGAACGTTTATTACTAGCTAAATCATCTTTGTTAATATTAAAATATTTTGCAACAGTTTCTTTTACAAAATCAGATGAAAGTACTTTTTCACTTGCTGCCTTAAATTCATTTATGGTATTTTCTGCCAATTCTATTGTTATTGGACTATGTGTAAGTGAAGCTCTTGCAATGATTTTATTAAAAACACCTTCTAATTCTCTAATGTTTGAATCAATTTTATTGGCAATATTAGATAAAATACTATCATCAACAACTATATTTTCTTCTTGAGCTTTTTTTCTTAATATTGCTAAACGTGTTTCGTAATCAGGACAAGAAATATCTGCTAATAATCCCCATTCAAATCTGGATTTTAGCCTGTCTTCAAGAAATGGAATATCTCTTGGAGGCTTATCGCTTGATATTATTATTTGTTTTTTATCTTCATACAAAGCGTTAAATGTATGGAAGAATTCTTCTTGAACTCTTTCTTTTCCAGCTATAAATTGAATATCATCAATTAATAAAACATCTATTGTTCTGTATTTGTTTCTGAAAACTTCATTTTTGTTGTCTTTTATTGCATTTATTAATTGGTTTGTAAATTTTTCAGATGTAACATATAAAATTTTTGCAGAGCGATTATTTTGTAAAATTCTGTTTCCAATAGCTTGCATTAAGTGAGTTTTACCTAAACCTACGCCACCATATAAAAATAATGGATTATAAGATTCTCCTGGTTTTTCTGCTACTGCTATTGCTGCTGCGTGTGCAAAACGGTTATTGTTACCAACAACAAAAGTTTCAAATGTATACTTTTTGTTTAGAGTTTTATTTGAAATTTCTATATCAGGGTCTTGGTTATCTAATTGAGAATTAGATATTATTGCATCATCTTCTGATT
>CAKPPL010000055.1 GCA_934177555.1 uncultured Clostridia bacterium | reverse complement strand
GATTTATAGCATATTTTTCTATCTTTCAAATTATTTGGATTCCAAATATGCTAAAAGCAATGAAAAAAAATAGAAATGAATTTAAAATTGTATTTGCAACAGGATTTTTTATGTATTGGTTATTATTAATGATATATAGACCAGAGTGGTATGGTGTTGTACCATATAAGATTATGAATTTATAAAAGTACTTTAATTAGAAAGGATAAAATAAAAATGGAAGTTTATGAAATAAAAAGAAAGATAAAACAGAAAAATGAATGGATATATAATATATTAAAAAAAATAGGAAGTGTATGGAATCATATTAGAAGAATACCAATAAAGTTTAGAGAATATAAAAAAATAAAAAAACAGATAGAAACAGTTAGAGCTGAAGATTCTAAAGTATTATATGTAGGAATTCCATTACATTCAAATTTAGGAGATCAAGCACAATATTATTGTATATCAAAGTGGCTATCAAATAACTATTCAAATTTTAAAGTAATTGAAATGCCTGATATTTTAATAAATTCTAACTTTCTAAATATTAATAAAGTTATAAAAAAAATTATAAATAAAGAAGATATAATCATTTTTCAAAGTGGATATAGAACAACAGATGTAGCTAATATAAAAGGAGAATATGCACACAGAAAAATAATAAAAATGTTTTCTGAAAATAAAATATTGGTTTTTCCACAGACAATTAATTTTAAATCTGATAAAGAATTAGAAGAATCTAAGGATGCATATAAATTAGGAAAAAGACTTTTGTTTTTAGCGAGAGATAAAAAATCATATGAAATGGCTAAGAAAAGTTACATGAATAATTGTGTGGAATTATATCCAGATATAGTTACATCACTAATAGGAACATACCAATTTAATTCACCAAGAGAAGGAATTTTATGTTGTATGAGAAGAGATGGCGAAAAATTATATGAGAATGAAGACATAGATAAAATGATGGCAGAATTAAAGAAGATTACTAAAGTTGATAGAACAGATACGACTATTTCAACAAAATATACAGAATTAAAGAAAGAGTTAAAAACAATTATAGAAAACACAATAGAACAATTTTCTAAGTATAAAGTAGTAATTACTGACAGATATCACGGAACAATATTTAGTTTAGCTTCTAATACACCAACTATTGTAATTAATTCAACAGATCATAAGTTATCTTCAGGAGTGGATTGGTTTAAAGATAAGGAAGAATTTAAAGGATATATATTTTTTGCTCAATCTTTAGAAGAAGCTCAGAAATTAGCAGAAGATATTTATAAAAATAAAAAAGATTACAAAGTTTTACCAGAATATTTTAGAACACATTATTATGATAAACTAAAAGAAAAATTTGAAGAAATATAGGTGATTATTATATGAATATAACTGAAAAATGTACAGGTTGTATGGCTTGCTATAATGCTTGTCCATTTAATGCAATAGAAATAATACAAAATGAGAAAGGTTTTTATGAACCACATATTGTTGAAGAAAAATGTAAAAAATGCAAGAAATGTGTTATAACATGCCCACAGAATAATTTAGTTGAAAAAAAAGAAAACAAAGTAGTATATGCTGCTTGGAGTAATTCTGAAAGAGAAAGAGAAGAAAGCACTTCAGGAGGTATTTTTTCAGAGATTGCAAAGAAAGTTTTGGAAGAAGATGGAATTGTAGTAGGAGCTATATATGATGAAAATTTTAAGGTTGTACATGGAATATTAACTAATAAAGAAGAGTTACAAAAAACAAGAGGATCAAAATATGTACAAAGTTATATTGGGGATTCATTTAAAATAGTAAAGAAATATTTAGATGAAGGAAGAAAAGTTTTATTTAGTGGAGTGGCATGTCAAATAGCAGGATTAAAAAATTTTTTGAATAAAAAATATAATAATTTGATAACGGTGGATGTTTTGTGCCATGGAGTTCCGTCTCCGATGATATTTGAAGAGTATAAGAAAAGGCATAAAGGTCACGAAATAGCAAACATAAAATTTAGATATAAAAAGCCAAGCTGGACTGTATTTAGTATGAAAATAGATTATGAAAATGGAAGTTCATATTCAAATACTACATACAAAGATGAGTATATTAGAGCATTTTTAGAAGATTATATTACTAATGATGTTTGTTGTGAATGTAAATATACTGGTAAAGATAGAGTTAGTGATATTACATTAGCAGATTTTTGGGGATATATATCAGAAAGTTTTAAAACTAGAAATACAGAAAAAGGGATATCATTAGTTATGGTAAATACAGAACTTGGCGAAGAATACTTTAATAAAATAAAAGATAGGATAATTTTTGTGGAGAAAACATTTGAAGAAGCAGCAAAGGGAAATCAATGTTTAAGACAACCATTTAAAAAGAATAAATTATATGAGGAATTTTGGAAAAACTATTTTGCTAAAGGATATGATAATACTTTTGAAAAGTATATTAAAGAAAAAAATATGCCTATAAAAAGAAAAATTTCTTTGTTATTTAATGATAATGCATGGATGTTACCTAAAGGTATAAGAAAGAAACTAATAAGAATTAGAGATAAAAAGTAGGGGAAGATATTGGATAAAAATAAAGAATTAGTAAAGAATACAGTTATTATATTTATAGGAAAATTTTGTACACAATTTATAACATTATTATTATTACCATTATACACATATTTCTTATCAACAGAGGATTATGGATATATTGATTTAATACAAACATATTTAACATTTTTTGTTCCATTAATACTTTTGAAAATAGATGCTGGAATATTTAGATTTTTAATAGATACAAGAAATAATGAAGAAGAAAAAAATAAAATTATAACTAATGGTAGTATTATAATGCTTTTTGAACTTATAGTATCAATAATAGTATTTGCTATAGTAATAAAAATATTTACTATAAAATATAGTATATTAATAATAATGAATTTAATCACTTTAAGCATATTAACTTTTTTATTGCAAATAGTTAGAGGAACAGGAAAAAATAAACAATATTCATTTTCTAGTATAATTACAGCAATTGTTACAATCGTATTAAATTTAACATTTTTAGTAGGATTTCATAAAAATGGAAAATATGTACTTATTGCTAGTTTGATTTCAAATATTGTTTGTATAATATATTTGGTAATAACAAATAAAATCATAAAAAATGTAAAAATAAAATATTTTGATACGAAAGTTATAAAATCATTATTAAAATATTCAATACCAATGATACCAAATGAATTATCATGGTGGATTGTACATGTATCAGATAGAACTATAATTTCATATGTTTTAGGTGTTGCTGCAAATGGAATATATTCTGTATCTTGTAAATTTTCAAATATATTATCAAGTATATTTAATATATTTAATTTATCTTGGCAAGAATCGGCATCATTACATATTAATGATGTAGATAAGGATGATTTCTTTTCAGGTGTAATAAGTAAAGTTTTTAATTTATTTGTTAGTTTATGTATAGGAATACTTGCATGTCTACCATTTGTATTTAATATTTTAATAAAAAACACATATCGAGAAGCTTATAAATATGTGCCAATATTATTATTGGCTAATATTTTTAGCGTATTAATTGGACTAATTGGATCAATTTATGTGGCTAAAAAAATGACTAAAGAAGTAGCTAAAACGACAGTACTTGCAGCAATAATAAATCTAGCTATAGATATTGCATTGGTAAAATTTATCGGCATTTATGCAGCAGCAATATCAACATTAGTATCCTATATGTTATTAGCTATATATAGATATATTGATGTCCAAAAATATGTAAAAATAAAGTTTTTAAAGAAAGATATTGCAATTAATATTATAATATATGTTTTTACTACTATATTATATTACTATAACAATATAATATTAAATATTATAAATATTATGTTTGCAATAATATATGCAATTATTATTAACAAAGATATATTGCTAGAAGGTAAAAAAATAATATTAAATAAAATTAAATTATTGAAAAATTAATTTTATATATGTATAATAAAATAGTAAAAATTATTGTGAAAGGAAAAATAAAATTGAAAAAAAAACATATGATAATGATTATCATATTAATAATATTTATTATATGGGGAATTCCAACAATAATATTATTTAATATTGGTAAAAAAAATATTAGAACCAATAATTTTAATACTATGAAAAAAAATGGTATTTATAATGTATCTGATTTATACAAGACAGTAAAAAAAGAATTGATATATCAAATAAATATAGAAAGTAATATAATATACTCAAATATATTGCCAGTGAGTATAACTATTGAAAATTTTGATTTATCTAATACATATGAGATAAAGGCTTATATAGATGACAAAGAAAATATAATTGAACAAATAAATGACAAGAACAAGGAAATATCTATTGGCCTAGAAGAAGGAAAACATAATATAAAGTTTGAAATATATCAAAACAATGAAAAAGTAGCAGAAAATACAATGGATATATTTTGTGTAATTCCATATAAAAAGCAATTTCTTGACGAATATTCTAATGTTGGAATAAGTACTCATTATATAAAAAATTATGATGATATAGGTGAAAGTTTAGAATTATTAAAAAGTTTAGGAGTAAAAAGTATAAGAAATTCTATAAAATGGAGTCAAATAAACAAAAATAATCAATATAATTTTGAAAACATTGATTATTGGATGGATAAGTTAAAAAAAGAAGATATTAAAGTATTAGCTATATTGTTAGATGATACAGTTGATAAGATTGGAAATGATTATCAAATTTCTAATGAAAATGAATTTGAAGGATTTTCTGAGTATATAAATCAAGTTATTGAGAAGTATAATAATAACATTGTAGGAGTAGAGGTTTGGAATGAACCAAATATAAAATGGACATCAGATGATGCCAAGATGTGGTATACAAGAATTGTTGAGGCAACTAGAAAGAATACAAGTAAAAAAGTTATTGCAGGTTCTACGGCAACACCATATCAAACAAGTAAATCAGAAGAATATATAAAATCAATTTCTAAATTGGGTAGTTATTCAAATTCAAATGCTTTTTCATATCATATATATTCTCATTCAAATGATATGAAATGGCTAAAGGAAAAAAATGCTTCACACAAAGAAACAGCAAATTCATTAGGAGGATTTCAATATTTGTATATAACCGAATATGGAGTAAATGATACAAATATTACTTCAGATAAAGAAAAAAGTCAAAAAATTGTCAAACAAACAATAAACAATATAAGTCAAGGAGTACATACAGAATATTTATATAATTTTATTGATGATTCAGAGAATGTAAGATATGGGCTATTAACAAAAGAAAATACTCCAAAAGATTCATATTTTGCAATGAAGAACTATTTGCAAAATACTAATGGAGCAGAATATATAGGAAAATTGAATTTATTGGAAGGATTAGAAACACATATATATGACAAAGATGGAACACCATTACTAATTACATGGTCTAATGATACCAATAAAAATATAGAAATAAATTATAATGGATTTGTAGCAAAAGACTTGTATGGAAAAGAAATCGAACCAAATGAAAATGGAAAAATAGTAATAACAAATTCACCAGTATATATATATAATTTAGATTCTAAATATTATTATGAAACGATATCTAACTTAATTGAGACTAAATATAGTGAATTTAAACAAAAATATAAAGAATATATAAAAGAAATTCCAGAATTAACAACACAAATTGAACGAATGGAAGAGTATATAGAAAATATAGGAAAAAGTCAAAATACTATTTCAGAAACTTCAAGCATAGAAGCGATGAAAAAACATTATGAATTAGGAAATATCATATTAAAAGCATATGAAGAAGAAAAAATAGATATAGAAAAAGAAAAATTAAGTTCTATATTAGATGAACTAAATGATATAGGAAATTCATATGAGGACTTAGTTACAGTAACAGCTCAAACAAGAAATATAAAACTAGATGAAACAAAGGATAGCATAGAAAAAATAGAACAATTAATAAATAATAATATAGACTTAAATATAATATATCCAAACAAAATATTGGAATTTAGTAAAGACTGTTATGAAAAAGCAGAATATATAAATAAACTGGAAGAGGAAAATGATATAAAAACAGGGTTAATAGTAAGCAATAATTTGCATTCACAATTATTAGCAAATTGGTCAAATAAATTTGCACAAATTTATATTAATCAATATGTAAAAGAATATATAAAAAACAACCCTGTAACAATAGAATATTCTGAAACAGGACTAACAAACAAAGATGTAAAAGCAACACTAAAAACAAATGCAAATATAGAAATAACCAATAATGATGGAAAAAATGAATATACATTTATAACAAACGGAATATTTGAATTTGAATACAAAGTAAGAGGAAAAGAATTTTCAATAATAGCCAAAGTAGATAATATAGACAAAGAAGCACCAACAATTACTGGAGTGCAAGACGGAAAAATATATACAGATAGTGTAACTCCAAAAATAACAGATAAAAATTTAGATATAATAGAATTAAAATTAAATGGTGAAAAAATTGAAAAATATACTACAAATACAATATTAACAGAAGAGGGATTTTATGAAATAATAGCAAAAGACAAGGCTGAAAATATATCAAACATAAAATTCCAAATAATAGTAAATTATGACAATAGATATAGAATAGAAAAAGACATAATAAAAAATATATCTGGAAACACAACAAAATCAGAATTTGATGAAAAAATAAATTTGAATATAAAATATAAAATATTAAGAAATGAAAAAGAAATGGGAACAGATGATAAAATTGCAACAGGCGATATATTAGAAACACAAGTTGGAGACAGATATACTTTGATTGTGACAGGAGATATCAACAAAGATGGACAAGTTAATATAAAAGACTTTATAAAAATGAAAATATATCTTTTAGATTCAAATAATTTAGATGAAACAGAAGAAATTGCAGCAGATTGTGATTTAGATGAAAAGAAAATAGGAGTAAAGGATTATATAAGATTAAGATTAATTATAT
>CAKPPL010000054.1 GCA_934177555.1 uncultured Clostridia bacterium | reverse complement strand
TTGGTCCTAATAATAAAATATTACTTTTCTGAATTTCTACATCATTATCATCTTTTTCATGTTTTTCTTCTAATTCTTCTTCATGTGCAATTCTTTTATAATGATTATATACAGCTACTGCTAATGTTTTTTTGGCTTCATCTTGGCCTATAACATATTCGTCTAATATATTTTTTATTTCTTGAGGACTAGGTATTTTTTCTAATCCTGCTAATGTATATGATTCTTCTTCATCTTCATAATATTCATTTTCTATAATATCATTACATAATTCTATACATTCGTTACAAATATATACTCCAGGACCTGCTATTATTCTTTTTACATTTTCTTGTGTTTTACCACAAAATGAGCATTTTACACTTTTAGGTGTATCATTTTTTGCCATATTTTTTTCATTCCTTTCTAAGCCTAAAATGTTATTTTAAAACTTATTTTCTTTTGTCCATTATTCCATCTATTAATCCATATTCTAATGCTTCTTGTGCTGTCATGTAATGGTCTCTTTCTGTATCTCTTTCTATTGTTTCTATTGTTTGACCAGTTCTTTCGCTTAAAAATTTATTTAATTTTTCTCTAGTTTTTACTAAATGATCTGCATGAATTTTTATTTCTGTTGCTTGGCCTTGTAATCCTCCACCACCAATTAATGGTTGATGTATTAATATTTCTGCATTTGGTGTTGCAAATCTTTTTCCTTTTTCTCCAGCACATAATAATGCTGAACCCATACTTGCTGCCATTCCTATACAAATAGTTGATACAGGACATGAAATATAATTCATTGTATCTATTATTCCCATTCCATCTGTTATTGATCCTCCAGGTGAATTTATATATAAATATATTTCTTTATCTGGATCTTCAGATTCTAGGAATAATAATTGTGCTATTATTAAACTTGATGTTGTTGGATTTACATCTTCTCCTAAAAATATTATTCTATCTTTTAATAATCTTGAGAAAATATCATATGATCTTTCTCCTTTACTTGTTTGTTCAATTACATATGGTACTAAACTATCTTTTTCTAACATTTTATCCTCCTTTTTATAAGGTTTTATCCTTATTGTATTAATTATTTACTTTTGCTTTAAAGCTCAAAAAGTTAGGAAAAAATTTTAAACTCCCCTAACTTTTTGTACATTTAATGCTACTTTTGAGAGTTTTCTATTATATGAATATGAAAACTCATTTATTTCTTATTTTGTAATTTTTGCATTTTCTACTATGAATTCTATTGCTTTTTCTGTTTCAATTCCTTCTTTTAAGTATTTTGCTAAATTTTCATTTTCTTTTAGTTCTTCAACTTTTTTGCCATAGCTTTCAGCCATTTCTTTCATTTTAGCATCTATTTCTTTTTGTGTTGCTTTTATTTTTTCTGCTTTTATTATTGCTTCTAATACTAATCTTGATTTTATTGCTTCTATTGCTTGAGGTTCATATTCTTTTCTCATTTCTTCTTCAGTTTTACCTAACATTTTTAAGTATTGTTCAAAATTTAATCCTTGATATGATAATCTTTGTTTAAAATCTCTTATTGTGTTATCTATTTCTGCTTCTATCATTCCTGCTGGGATATCTACTTTTACATCTTCACACACTGCTTTTACTGCATTTTCTTCAGTTTCGTATTTTTCTTTTTGTTTTGCACTTGTTTCTAATCTTTCTTTAATACTTGATTTTAATTCTTCTAGTGTGTCAAATTCGCTTACATCTTTTGCAAATTCATCATCTAATTCTGGTAATTCTTTTTTCTTGATTTCATGTAATTTTACTTTAAACATTGCTTCTTTTCCTGCTAAGTCTTTAGAGAAATATTCTTTTGGGAATGTTACTTTGATTTCTCTATCTTCATCAATTTTCATTCCAACTAATTGATCTTCAAATCCTGGTATGAATGATCCACTTCCTATTTCTAATTCATGTCCTTCTGCTTTTCCACCTTCAAATGCTTTTCCATCTGCAAAACCTTCAAAATCTATTGTAGCAATATCTCCATTTTCTAATGCTCTATCTTCTACACTTACTAGTCTTGAATTGTGTTCTTGCATATGTCCTAATTCATGTTCGATATCTTTATCTTCTACTTTATGTTCTACTTTTTTTAGTTCTATTCCTTTATATTTTCCTAATTTTACTTCTGGTTTTGTTTGTACAACTACTGTATATATAAGGTCTTTTCCTTTTTCCATTTGTTTTATATCAACTTCTGGTTTGCTTACTGCTTCTATTTTATTTTCTTTTAATGCTTCATCATAGCTTTCTGTTGCTACATCATTAAATGCGTCTTCATAAAAGATTTGTTCTCCATAGTATTTTTCTACAATATTCATTGGAGCTTTTCCTTTTCTGAATCCTGGTATATTAAAGTATTTTGCATTTTGGAAATATACTTTTTTCATAGCATTCTCAAATTTTTCTGCTTCTACTGTTATCTCTAATTTTATTTCATTTGCATTTTCTGTTTTTTCTACTTTACAATTCATTATAATCTTCCTTTCTCGTCTTGTTTTTAGCCATTACATTATATCATACTTTTTATATTTTGCAACCCTTTTTTTATTTTTTGTAAAAAAACCCTTGTATTTTTTATTTTTCTGTGTTAAACTAATTAATAGTCAAATTTATTTTTTTATTAGGAGGTGCTATATAATGGCTAAATGTGAAGTTTGCGAAAAAACAGCTATTCATGGAAACAAATTAAGTATAACTCGTTCTCATATAAGTAAAAGAGCTCCAAGAACTTGGAAACCAAATTTAAGAACAGTTAGAGCTGATGTTAATGGAGAAGTTAAAAAAATACATGTATGTGCTAAATGTTTAAAAAATGGAAAAGTAAAAAGAGCACAATAATATTAGTTAAACGCTTAAACAAGCGTTTTTTTATATTATAGGAAGTTCGGAGAATTTTCCTATAATATAAAATGGAATGGTTTTCACCACTCCATTTTATTGTTTGTGTGCACTTATTCTTATTATTTCTTCCATATTATCATCTTGTGCAACTTTATTTTTTCTTATAGCTCCACATTTTTTGCATCTAAAAACAATAATATACCCTTTTTTAGAATTTGTTTCTATTTCTATTGGTTCTAGTATTCCATGACAAGTCTCTTGTCTATCACCAGGATTTATATCTAAATGTTTTGAATGCAAACAATATGGGCAATGATTTCTACATGTGTATCCTAATTTAGGTACTTTTCTTCCACAATTCTCACATACAAATTCTTCATCAATTTTTGTAAATTTGCTAGCTTCTATCATTTTATCCTTTAAAATCTCCTCCACCTAAAAATTCTTTCAATAATGAATTTGATGGAACTATATCTTTTGATATTGGTTTAAAATATCTTAATAGTTCTATTAATCTTTGTGCTTCTGCATATTCTGCATCTTGTTCTGTAATTTCTTCTAATAAAGGCACTGCTTCATTTTTTAATACACCTAATTCATATATTAATGATGTATTAAATATACTATCTGCTTCTTCTTGGAATGGAAATATATTTTTTTCTTCTCCATTGTTTACATTATTCCAAGTAGAAATTGTATTTTTTGCTGAATACCCTCTAAATTGATTGTCTCTTACAATTCTTCTTACTAGTCTTGTGTCTGTTGTAGATATTCTATTAAATGCATCTATATTAAGTACAGTTAAAGCACTTATATAAATTTTATATTTTTGTTCTTGTGGTATTTTTTCTGTTAATTTATCATTTAAGCAGTGTATTCCTTCTATTACAAGTACATCATCTTTATTCATTTTTATTTTATGTCCATGATATTCTTTTGTTCCTTCATGAAAATTAAATTCTGGCATTTCTACTTCTTCACCATTTAATAATGCAAGTAGATGTTTATTAAACAATTCTGTATCTATTGCATTTATACTTTCAAAATCATACTCTCCTTTTTCATTTCTAGGAGTTTGTTCTCTTTCAACAAAATAATTATCTACTGATATTGTTACAGGTTTTAGTCCATTTAATCTTAATTGTATTCCTAGTCTTTGTGCAAATGTTGTTTTTCCTGATGATGATGGACCTGCTATTAATATCATTTTTACACCTTTTTTATTAGCTATTTTATCAGCAATTTGTGATATTTTCTTTTCATGTAATGCCTCTGATAATAATATTAAGTCTTTTATTCTATTTTCTTCAACAGCTTTATTTAGTCTATAAACCGTGCCTACATTTAATACTTTATATATTGTTTCATATTCTTGTAATGCCCATAATAATTTTTTTGTTTCTTTGAATTTTGATAATTCTGTTGGATTTTTATGGCTAGGATATCTTAACAAAAATCCTTTACTATATTTATTTAAGTCAAATATTGGTGTTACTCCTGTGTGTGTCGCTATTGTTTCATATATATAATTATAATATTCTTCACAATAATACATATTTATTTGTTGATTATCTTTTAAATCAAATTGCAATCTTCCTTTTGGAGTATTTGTTTCTTCATAGAATTTTTGAGCTTCTTCTCTTGTCATCATTTTTTTATTGATTTTTAAATCTTTTTGTATTATTTCTTGCATTTGATTTTTTACTTTTTCTAGCATTTCTTCTGTTACATCCATATTTTCTATTGTACAATATAATGAATTTGATAACTGATAATCTACTATTACATGTGCTTCTGGATATGTTTTTTCAAATGCTTTTCCCATTACAAATGTTAGTGTTCTTCTATAAATTTTCATTCCTTCTTTTGCTGATAAGTCTATTAATTCTACTTTGTCTTCTTTATTTACTTCATAATCTAAGTTTTGATATTTGTTATTAACTTTTGCTCCTATTGTTGTATACACATTATTTTTTATTTGTTCTTTGTATAATTCTGATATTTTTTCTTTTTTTGTTTCTTCCATATTTTTTCTTCCTTTCTCTTGTTGATTTTGTATTTTTGACTTTTATATTTTACAATATCTTTAGTAATAAGTCAACTTCATGAAATATATTAAACCAAAAAAGCTTTAAACTCTAAATTAAGTTCAAAGCTTTTCTCTTTTATTTTTCTGATTGTGCATTAAATTCTATAACTGGGCGAATTCCTCCTACATCACTTATATTAAAACTAGCAACTCCTATTCTTTTATTATTTTCTGAAACAACATACATATGATTTAAAATCTGTCCATCTGCTGATCCTAACCAATAATTTGTTGAATATGCCCATTTATAATCTTCTGTAGCATTCATTAATTCTTCAATTTCTTCATATGCTGCTAATCTTACTCTACTAACTGAATTTCCTAATTCTGTTTTATAATTTTCTAAGTAACTATATATATTTGAATTTTCATCATATACATATGGATAACTTGTATCTCCAAATGGAACATAATTTCCAGTTCCTTGTCCCCAGTATACTTCTTCAGCAAATGCTATTGTTTCAACATTTTTAAGATTATTTTTTGCCAATGCTACTGCTTTTTTTGTTGTCTCATTATATGATATTATGTAAAATTCTTCTTTTGTTCCTTTTGTTGATTGTATTGATATTACATCTCCAATATCAATTCCTGTTCCATTTTCTACTGTTATAGTTCCTGTACTTGGCGTTGTTGGATTACTTGTTGTACCATCTGGTTGTTTTGTATATGTTACTTGTGTTGTACTTAGTGTGATTTCTCCTTTTATGTTTGGATATAAATTGTTTTGTTCTTCTGTGTCTGCTTCTAATGCAAATTTTTTGTCTCCATATAACATTGTTATTATTGTTCCACTAGCTTTATAATATACATGGTATCCATTGTCTATTCCTGTTGTTGGTACATCTGTTGTTTCTGCATCTACTCCTAATTCTTTTGCTACTATCTCTGCTAAATCTGCTATACTTGCTGATGGCTGATACCCAGAATTTGTTGCTAATTTTACTCTTGCTTCTGAATATGCTGCATTATATGCCATATTCATTTTTTCTGTTACTTCTGCTTTTGTATTTGTCATTTGAGCTTTTTGAGCATTTGTTATTATTCCATTATCTCCTGTTAACATAGCTATACTTGTTCCTGCTAATATTAATAGTACTACTATTGTTACTACTAATGCTATTAGTGTTATTCCTTCTTGCTTTTGTTTCTTTCCAATATTTTTCATTTTTCTTCCTCCTATTTCTTTTGTATTATTTACTTTCTTATTCTACACCAATATAAATTATATGTAAATGCTTTTTATAAATTATTTATGCATATTTTTATTTATACTGTATATAATTATTTTAGATATATAAAGTGATTTTAGGAGGTTTTTATGAATTATAATCGAGTTCAAAATATTTTAAATAATAAGGAAAAAGTGGACATCTATTATGATGAACGTCCTGTATGGATTCAAGGAATAAATAATAATGTTGCTAAAATTGGTTTTATTGATAATTTTGAAGAAAGAGATGTTTTTATTGAAGATTTATATGAAAGAAATCTTTTTAATTAGGCAAAAAAATGAAGTAATTCGATTGAATTACTTCGTTTTTTCTAGTCTTTAGCTGCATATGGTAAAACAGCGATATGTCTAGCTCTTTTAACAGCAAGTGTTATATCTCTTTGATGTTTTGCACAAGCACCTGTTGTTCTTCTTGGTAATATTTTTCCTTTATCATTGATGAATTTTTTTAATTGTTCTGGGTTTTTGTAGTCTAATACAAAATTTTTGTCACTACATAAAACACATACTTTTTTTCTTTGTTTTCTGAATTTTGGATTGTAATCTTCATCATAGTTATTATTTCTGTTATTTCTTTTTTTATTTTTGTCTGCCATTTATATTCCCCTCCTTGTTCTAAAATGGTAGGTCATCGCTTGAAGATACTTCAAAATCTGCTCCTCCTGGCATTGAATTACCAAATGTATTTTCAAATGCAGAACTTCCAGTACTTTCTCCATCTCTTCTACCTTCAGCAAAATATGCTTCTTCAGCAACGACTTCTGTAACATAGTGTTTTTGACCTTGGTCATCATCCCATGTTCTTGTTTGAATTCTTCCTATAATTCCTACTT
>CAKPPL010000053.1 GCA_934177555.1 uncultured Clostridia bacterium | reverse complement strand
GTTTTAAATACAAATCCTGTTATACCGATTATATCTCCAATATCAAATGTTTTAAATGCTTTATAGCTTTCTTCTCCTAAATCATTTATACTTACATAACTTTGAATTTTTTCATCACTATCAAGTATGGTACAAAATGATGCTTTTCCCATTATTCTTTTTGCTATTATTCTTCCTGCTACTGATACATCTTTTTGTTCAAATTTTTCGAAATTTGCTTTTATTTCTCCTGCTGAATTTGTTCTATCAAATTTTGTTATTTCAAATGGATTTTTTCCTTGTTCTTGTAATTCTTTTAATTTTTCTTTTCTTATTTGAATTAGATGATTTTCATCCATTTCTATTTCATTATTTGTGTTATTATTTTCTTGCATATTTATCTCTCCTCTTTTTATTTTTATTTTCTCTAATAATACAAAAATATTATAATGTATTTTGCTCTAAAAATCAAGCAAATTTTAGAAACTTTACCTTTTTATGTAAATGTGAAGTTGTAAAAAACAAAAAAAGGAAAAAACGTTGATACTTACCAACGGATTTTCCCTCTTTTTCTCCCTTTTCTTATTTAAATAATTACTGCCACAAAAGCAACTACAACAAATATAGCTAAAATATTACTAACTGCTGTATTTATTCCAATCTGGCTGAAAACGTTTCTACTTTCATTAAATACTTTGGGTATTAATTTACAAGTATTACTAATAATCCAACCAAGTGCTTTGAAAAGTGTTCGACAAAGATATCCAACAGACATAAAAAATCCACCAACAATAGTAGACCCTAAGTTATTAGAAACCTTAATTCCAACTGTTCCTAGTAATATTATCATTCCTGTTAAAGTAATGATAATTAACATAATAGGTTCAAAGACTGCCTCTGCATAAGCTCCAAGCTGTGGCATAATAATATTTACAAAGAAAAAGTATACTGTTATCAGCATAAAATACCTCCAAAAAATTTTTTATATCTATTGTTACACCTAATGGTGAAAAAACGGGTATTACTTTATATAAAATAGGAAAAGCCTATGTTATATATAATTATATCACTTTATGTAAATTATGTCAAAAAACTCACTACCATATTGTCAACTAATTTATTTTATGATAAAATTAATTAAGTAAAAAAGGGGGTGAGAATATGGAAAAAAACAATACTGCAAAAATTAGTTTATCTACATTTTTCTTAATATTAGCAATAGCTATAATTTTAGTAATGGGATTTTTTATTTACAAACTTAACCGTGATAAAAATACCGAAATACAGAAATCTACTGAACTTGAATCTCAAGTAACTAGTTTAAATGGAACAGTAAAAGATTTACAAAATAAATTAGATACTATATCAGAAACTATAAATTCTAGTAAAAATGCAGAGGAAAAAAATTATAATACTACTGAAATAAATACTAACGAAATAGCAAGTCAATGTCAAAAAAAGTTTGAAGATTATTTTAAACTTACTAGAAAACTTTACTGTGGTGGAAGTTTAGATTTACTTAAAGATTTGAATTTAGTTTCTACTACACCTAATTACGAAACTACAGAATATAATTATGAGACTTTTTATAAAACTAATATAAAATATGCAGATTTCAAAAATGCAATGCTTAAATATGTATCTGAAAGTCTTTTTGAAAGTGAAATTAATAATACATATGCAAAAAATGTAAATGGATATTTAGAAATATATGCTAATAGTGGATCATATACACATATAAATATTTCAAAATTCGAATTAGCTAGCAATAATTCAAATACATACACATTTAATTTATCAGGAATATTAAGTTCTGAAGATGGAGCTCCTGATGAAAATGTTAATTGGCAAGTAACATTTGAGAAAAATGGCACAGATTATGTAATTTCTAGTCATAAATATTAATAATAAAAATGAATAGTATAATTAATTTAATACTATTCATTTTTTAGTAAGTGTAGACTTTACTTTTTGGAGCTTCCAACGGGAATTGAACCCGTGACCTCAGCCTTACCAAGGCTGCACTCTACCAACTGAGCTATAGAAGCAATTTCAATAATATAATTGAAATTATAACATACATAAAGTTATTTATCAATAATTTTTAAAATATATTTTGGATATTAAAAGCATATTTATCTTGTATATGTTCTAGTACAAACTTTCCCTTATCTAAATCAGCTAATGCTGAAGAATAATCTGCATTTTCAATATAGCTAATCATAGTAACTATTGCTGTATCAACTTTTTCTAATTCATCATGTTCAATATAATATGCAAGTCTATCATGTGATTTTTTCCAATTAGAATTAAGTTCATTTGCTTTTTTTATCATATTATCTTTATTCCCTTTAGAAATTGTATCTTTTAATTCCATTAATTGTTCATTAATAATAGATACAGATTTTTTAGTATGGTTTTGAGTATATAAATCTAATGAAAATATTACTACAACTATAATGATGCATATACTTAGTTCCTTATACATTATTTTTCCTCCTTATCCATTGTTTGACAGAAGAATTGATTTTTTCCATCTATTGTTACAATTAAAGCCTCTTCTGGCACAATTCCAAATTTTTCAGTCTGTTTTTTTAACCATATATAATTTTTTCCTAATTTTTTTAAATTTTTATACATTACTTTTCCATCAACAACTAAATCATATGAAATCCCTTCATATTGTACATCTAAATTAAAATCTTCTGGAGTAGTAGTTCTTTTATTTGGTTTTGGTATAACTGTAACTTGTCCACTTGTTTCTAATATTGCATATTCTACATCTCCAATATTAAATATGTTATTATTTCTTAATCTTTCTTCTAATTCATTTATTGTAAATCTTTCCTTTTTTAAAGCCTTTTGATCTATTTTCCCTCTATATATCAGAATAGATGGTTTTCCACAAATAATTTCTCTAGCTTTTGTGCTTTTAATATTTAAAATTGAAATTATTAAATGCATTACTAATAATCCCAATATAGGAATTATTCCATTTGAAATTGGTATTCCAGTTTCTGTCATAGGTATTGATGCCAAATCTGCTATCATTATTGAAATTGCTAACTCAAATGGTTGCATTTGTCCAATTTCCCTTTTGCCCATTAATCTCATTACAATTAATACAATTATGTATAATACTATTGCTCTAAAAAATGTTATTAACATATTTTTTCCTCCCGAACTTTATTTTTTGCATTTTATTGTTATTTATACGATTTTTGTATAATTAATTTTTTGTTGTAAATAATATCTATATAACCTTGAAAAAAATTTTTTAAAGGAGGTTTTTATATGTCAAATACCCAAAGTAATAGTGCAAATGGTACTTCTACAGCTTGGCAAATTATTGGTAGATTAATAACTGCTGCTATTGTATTAGCAATCACAGCATTTTTTACACCTGGTTTTTCAATAAATAATATTTGGTCTTTAGCTATAGCTGCTATTGTATTAACAATAATGGATTATTTAATTATAAAATTCACAGGTTTACATGCTAGTCCATTTGGTAAAGGATTTGTAGGATTTGCTTTAGCAGCTATTATATTATATGTAACTCAATTTTTCGTTGCCGGTTATTCAATTTCTTGGATGGCTGCAATAATTGGTGCATTAATTTATGGAGTAGTAGATTATTTTATACCTGGTAATCAACAAATGTAATAAAAAAGATATAGCTTTTTGTACATAGCTATATCTTTTATTTTATATTTTATTTACAATTTCATTTTGATTCTTATATATACTATTTTCTTTGACTACTCCTCTTACAGAAGATAATGGATAAATATTTGTATTTTTTCCAATTACACTTCCTGGATTTAAAATACTTCCACATCCTACTTCAACATTATCCCCTATCATAGCACCAAACTTTTTTAATCCTGTTTCTATTTGTTCATTACCATCTTTAACTATAACCAATTTTTTGTCTGATTTTACATTTGAAGTTATTGAGCCTGCTCCCATATGTGCTTTATACCCTAGAATAGAATCTCCAACATAATTATAATGTGGCACTTGCACTTTATTAAATAATATAACATTTTTTAATTCTGTTGAATTACCTACAACTGCTCCATTTCCTATAATTGCTTTTCCTCTAATAAATGCACAATGTCTTATTTCTGCATTTTCTCCTATTATTACTGGTCCTTTTATATATGCTGTTGGAGCCACTATTGCTGATTTTGCAATCCATATATTATCTTCTTTTTCAATATAAATATTTTTATCTAATTTCTTTCCTATTTCTATTATGAAATCATTTATTTCAGGTAATACTTCCCATGGATATTCAAATTTTAATAATAATGGCTTTGAAATAGTTTCTTCTAAATTAAATAGACTTGTTATTTTACAACTTTCCAATTTAGTTCTCTCCTTTATTCCAAAATTTTTCATACAATTCTTTAGCTGTTTTTGGACTATCTACTCCATCTTTATTTTTTACTGGTGCAAAATCATCTTCTCTTTTTCCTCTAAGAATTGCAATATCATCAAAAAATTCAAATGCATCAAATATAAATGATTCAAATTTATATGAATTAGGTTCTGTTGGAATAATTTCTTTTCCATTTTCATCTATGTATGAGTTTTTCTTAAATGCTGAATGATACATTAAAGTTTCTTGGCTTATTTTTTCTATGGCATCTATTGTATATAAATTACACATTATATGTGATTCTCCATATTTTAATTCCCCATTTCTGTCCCTTTGTTCTGCCATTTTTTCTGGAAGTTCTGTATATTCAATTACTTTTGGGTGTCCATTCATTCTGCAAAAAACTCCTACTCTTTCATGTGGATTTGCTTTTACAACAGACTTTGAAGCTATTTGAACTTTTTGGTCTATTGCCATCCCTAATAAAGTAACATCTACCATTTTTAATAATGCATTATCTACTGAACCAATAAATATCCATTTTATTCCTCTTGATTTCATATCTGCTAAACATCCACTTGCTCTTAATGATGCATATGTTCCACCATTTCCATCAGATGCTTCTTTTACTTTATAATCTTTTCCTATAAGAATTCTACCCTCTGTATCTACTAATGGTAATTCACTCTGTGTAAATATTGTTATGTAATCTTTATTATATCCAAAATAATTATTTTTTTCTAAGAATTCTACTGTATCCTTATTGTTTTCTTTACTTGTCATTATATACCATGGTATTGTTGTATTATATTTTTCATTTGCCTCTTTTAAATTTTCTATTAATATTTCAAATAAATATTTTCCTTTTCCATATACATCTAGTTTAAATGTTCCTTTTGGTCCTGTATGTCCTAATCTTGTACCTTGCCCTCCTGCCATTGTAACTACTGCATATTGCCCACTTCTAACAACTTTTTTCCCTAATTCATCAAACTTGTTTTTTTGAATTTCTGTTAATTTAGCTTTATCTAAATATTTAAGTGGCTCTATTTTATTTTCTTTAAATTCAATTTCTTTTTTTGTGTTATTGTATAATTCCATTATTTGATGTAAATCTATATTTTGTATTTGTTGTATTAGTTCTTTTCTTGATTTTTCGTCTATTTTATCTAATATTTTTATTATATGTTCTTGATTGTATTCTTTTAATAGTTCAACTATATCTTGTGTTTTATCCATTTTCTTTCTCCTTTTGTCTTTTTTAATATATTATATGTTATACAATGTCACTATTCTATCATATTTATTTTAAATTATCAAGTTTTTTTAATTCACAGTCATATTGTTAAAATTTTTACCATATATATTAATAAAAGTTTGTCTATCAAGGAGGTATTATAGATGGAAAATGTAGGCTTATATCAAGACATAGCCAAACGAACTGATGGTGATATTTATATTGGAGTTGTTGGCCCTGTGAGAACAGGAAAATCCACTTTTATAAAAAAATTTATGGATTTACTTGTTATTCCAAATATAGATAATGAGTTTAAAAAAGAAAGGGCTAAAGATGAACTTCCTCAAAGTGCAGGAGGTCGTACAATTATGACTACTGAACCTAAGTTCGTGCCTAATGAGGCTGTTGAAATTACAATAGATAAAAATTTAAAATTAAAAACTCGTTTAGTTGATTGTGTTGGTTACTTAGTTGATAATGCTATAGGATATTTAGAAGATGATATGCCTAGAATGGTAAAAACTCCATGGTCTGATGAAGAAATCCCTTTTGAAACTGCTGCAGAGATTGGAACAAAAAAAGTTATTGAAGAACACTCTACTATTGGTATTCTTATAACTACTGATGGTTCTGTAACAGATATCCCACGTGAAGATTATGTAAAAGCTGAAGAACGTGTTGTTTCTGAACTTCGTGCTCTTAATAAACCATTTATTATTTTATTGAATTCTGCAAATCCATCTTCTCCTGAAGCAAGAGAATTATCAATACAATTATCAGACAAATATAATACAAAAGTTATGCCAATTAACTGTGAAAATTTAACTGTTGAAGACATAAACACTATGTTTTCAAATTTACTATATGAATTTCCTGTTGAAGAAATTGATATAAACTTTCCTAAGTGGATTGATGCTTTAGATTTTTCACATCCATTAAAATCAAAATTATTTGAACAATTAAAAGATACTTTTTCCAGTGTTTCTGCATTAAAAGATATTTCTTCTTGTGTTAACTCTATGTCAGAAAATAATGAAATAATTTCTCAAATATTTGTTACTAATATATTACTTGGAACAGGAAAAGTCTGTATTTCAGTACAATTAAAAGATGAATTATTTTATACTATTCTCTCTCAAATGACAGGCATGGAAATTACTAATGAAAGTGAACTATTCTCTATTATGAATGATTTAGCTTCTATTAAGAAAAAATATGATAAAATTGCTTATGCTTTAGAAGAAGTAAAAAATAAAGGTTATGGTATTGTAACACCATCTATTGATGAACTTGTATTAGAAGAACCTGAAATGGTAAAACAAGGCTCTAGATTTGGAGTTAAACTTCGTGCCACAGCTCCTTCTATTCATATGATTCGTGCTAACATAGAAACTGAAGTTTCACCTATTGTTGGTTCTGAAAAACAATCAGAAGAATTAGTAAATTATCTTCTTTCAGGTTTTGAAAATGATCCT
>CAKPPL010000052.1 GCA_934177555.1 uncultured Clostridia bacterium | reverse complement strand
TTCTAATCTTCGGTCTCGTATTTATACTTTAAAACCCTTCTCTGCGTTAGCTTTCATCAATTCTGTCCGGATATCAGACTGTAAAAACAGGTATCTCATTTTCATCTAGATGCCCAAGCTTTTTTGCTAATGTATGATAGTCGCCACGATTAAGTGGGCAATCCTCAAACTCGATTAATGGTTTTGCATAATCAGAATCCTCATCTAAGGATAGATAAATACGATCAAACCGTTTTACCAAATCGTTCATTTGTTGAGCTGTTTGTTTGATTTGCTCTAAAGTTTCCTCAAGTTGCTGTTTTTTTGTCATGATGTAATCCTCCTGTTTTCATATTCTTTTGTAAAAAGTTCAAATGGTTTCATGTCTATATTAAGATATGGTCCGTTTTCATCTTCTTCAAAAGAATAGTCGCTTTCCTTATAGTATTTGCTAAAAGAAATTTGATAGACAATTTCATATGATACTTCTAACATTTGCATTTGAGAAAGATCAAGATATCCATCTTCATATTTTACTAATATTACAGGATACCATTCTTCAAGATGGGGAGTAATTACATGTTTTACAGCATCCTCAATTTTTTTCCTGTTTTCATCTGTAAGTTGTTCATTGTTTTCAATGAGCGTCTCATCTACTGCAATTCTAAGAAGATCGATAGCAGTAATTGGTTCAGAAAAATCAGGAAGGGTTAGAAAAGTATGCTCAGCATCTTCCCAATTCAGACTTCTTTTTATAATCGCTAAAAAGAAATCTTCATACCGTAACATTTTACAATCATTTAATGTTAACATTTTTTCCTCCTATTTAGGGTAAAATATTTTACAAAAGGTATATTAACCTTTTATAGTAGCCATTATATCATAAATTATGTAAAATTGCAATTAGCAAACAATTATTACACATTTTGGTTTATCATTTAATATTATATCTAAAGTAAGAAAGGAGTTTTTTATGGATTATGAATTAATGATGAATGGAAATGTAAAGATAGGGCAAAAAGCACCAGATTTTTCAGGGATTACAACATATGGAGATATTTGTTTAAATGATTATAAAGGAAAATGGTTAGTGTTTTTTTCACATCCAGGAGATTTTACACCAGTATGCACAACTGAAATGATAGCTTTTGCACAAGCAAATAAATATTTTGAACAAATAAATACATGTTTATTAGGATTGAGTGTAGATAGTAATAGTTCTCATCTAGCATGGATGCATGATATTTATAATAAAACTGGAATAATATTGCCATTCCCAATTTTATCAGATAGAAATGGAAGTATAGCAAGAAAATATGGAATGATATCAAATGATATAAGCAATACAGAAACAGTGAGAAATGTATATATTATTGATGATCAAGGAATTATTAGAGTAATATTAATTTATCCGTTAAATATTGGAAGATTTATACCAGAAATTTTAAGAACTGTTAGGGCATTACAAATATCACAATGTAATAAATTATCTACACCAGCAAATTGGATACCTGGTCAACCTTTAATAATGCCAAGTCCTAAAACATATATGGAATTACAAACAAGGATGCAATATATACAACAAAATAAAAATGGAATGAGTTGGTACTTAGCATTTGAAAAGCCAAAACAAGAATGTTTGAATAAATCAAAAGAAGAATGTTAATCCTCCAATGGATTAACATTCAATGTTTTATTATTTGTAAAGATTACCATTCCAGGTTTTGCACCATTAGGTTTTTTTACAAATTGTACAAAACAGTAATCAACAGGGACATTAGATGAATCATATGCTTTACTATATTTTGCTGCTAATTTTGCACATTTAATTAAAATTTCGTCAGTTATAGGTTGAGTATTTTTTAAAATAACATGACTTCCGTGAATATCTTTTGTGTGAAACCAAATATCATTTTTATTAGCAAAAGAAGTTGTAAGCCAGTCATTTTCTTTATTATTTCTACCAACAAAAATTTGAAAACCATTTATTTCAAATTTTAATGGATTAAAAATTTGTTTTTCCTTTTTTTTCTGAGTTTTTTCTTTTTTCTTATTTTTAAATTTTGGCTTAAATATTACATTCTCTTTAATTTCTTCATATATCTCTTGAATATCTTCTAAACAAGTACAATTATCTAATTCGTAAATAACACTGTCAATATAATTTAATTCTAATTCAGTTTCAGTCTTTTGTTTAGAAACAATTGTAAGAGCATTTTTTAATTTAGAATATTTTTTAAAATAATGTTTAGCATTGATATTTGGAGAGTAGCGTATATCTAATGGTATTTTTATAAGATTATTATTATCATAATAATTTTCTAATTCAATAAAATTTGTATGAGTATTAGTTAATTTATATAGATTTGCAGTTATAAGTTCACCATATAATCTATATTGATCCATATTAGCACATTCATCCAATTTTTTATTAATACTTATTAAACGATTATTATATTTTTTTGAAATATCTGAAATTATTTTAAAAATATTATTTTTATAATTTACAAAAGTTTCTTTAGTTTCTCTTTCATAATAAAAATCATCAATAAAAAAGTTTAAAGAAAAGTTATCATTAGAGGGTGATAATATTAGAGAGTAATCATTTTCATTAATTTTTTTAAAAGATAACATATCAGGATTATTTATAATATCACAAATATAATTATAAATTAAATTTATATTGTTTTCACATTCATTAATACAAGATTTTACAAAAGATAAACTGAAACCAGTATATGCATTAGAAATTGATTTTGACAAATTTGTTTCTGGTTCAACTAAATTTGAATAAAATTCATCAAAATTTTTTAATTTTGTAAAATCGATTTTATTTGATTCAGGAAATACATATTTAAAAGAAGGTGAGATATCTCTATATGAATGATTATTTATACTAATATGTCTCATTGAGTCTATTATAATATTTTTATTATTAATTAAAATAATGTTACTATGTTTGCCCATTAGTTCTATTATTAATGTTTTTAATTCGATTTCATTAAATTCATTAATTGTTTCAATATCAATTCTAACAACTCTTTCTAATCCAGTCATTGAAATATTAGATATTTTACCACCTAATAAATGTTTTCTAAGTAGCATGCAAAAATTGGGAGCTACTAGAGGATTAGGTTTTGGATGAGTTGTTAAATTAATTCTACAATTATGTGCATCAATACATATATTTAATGCAAAATTTTTTCCTTGATGATATAAGCCTAAAATAATAGTATTTTTATTTGGCTCATAAATTTTATCTATTTTACTACCAATAAGATATTGTAATTCATTAATAATTGATTTTGTAACGATTCCGTCAAAAGCCATAAAATCATCTCCTAAGTACAATATATTAACACAAAAATGAATTATTGTAAATAATCTAAAGGATTTAAATAAATATCATTTAATCTAAAACCTATATGTAAATGACATCCAGTTGTGGCTCCATTGGTTTGACGTCCAGAAGAATCAGTATATTTATTTCCTGGAATGTTAGCTATATATTTAGGGCCAACATTACCAATTATTTGACCTTGAATAATATTATCTCCATTTGAAACTAAATAGTTTGGAGATACATGGCAATATGAGATTTTAAGACCATCAGAATTTGTTAAAGTTATTGTATATCCACCACCACCTAAAAAGCCAATAAATGTAATTTGACCATTACATGTTGCAATTAATTGTGTGCCTTCAGGAGCAGGAATATCAACACCTTTATGATATGTTGAAGCCCCACTTGTTGGAGCAGTTCTTTTACCAAAATATGATGAAATAACAGTATGACCTGGGATTGGCCATGCAAAATTTGAAGATCCATAATATATTATTTCAGGTCTTTGATTTGATGAAATAGAACTATTTGATATAAAAGGGATGAAAAAAACACATATTAAAATAGAAAAAAAGATTAGTTTAATTATAGGTTTTGAAATAAAAACACCTCCAATATGCTAGTGATTGTAGCTTTTATATAATAGGAAAGTAGAACTTTGCTATTATATAAAAAAGAGTTTAGTGAAATTACTAAACTCTTTTGGCAGGGGTACTAAGACTCGAACTCAGCCCAGCGGTTTTGGAGACCGACATGCTACCACTAACACCATACCCCTAAAACAATTACTTTAATATATTAACATATAATAAAAAATTTTACAAGTGATTTTACTAAAAAAATGAATATAATTTTTTAGTAACAAAGAAGACTCTCAAAAAGGGAGTCTTCTTATATGTCTAAAGGATTAGCAACATCCTCCTCTGTTGCCACCACAACAACAACAAATTAAAAGTATAAGAATGATTATCCAGCAGCAGTCATCACCGAAACCGAAACCACATCCACATCCTCTATTTTCTGGCATATAAAACCCCCCTTTCAAATTACATCTTAAGAAAAAGTTTTGAATTTTTCTTTTGATAATATATAATATGGAATTCTAGAAAAAGTGTTACAACAAAATAAAAAACGTTAAAACTATTGCATATGCGTACTTTGAAGTGGTATTATATTAAGAGAAAAGGAGAAATTCAAATGTTAAATCAATTTTCAAGAACAGAATTATTAATAGGAAAAAGTGGATTAGAAAAATTACAAAAAGCAAGAGTTGCAATTTTTGGAATAGGAGGAGTAGGTTCTTTTGCTGTAGAAGGATTAGTAAGAGCAGGTGTAGAAAATTTTATATTAGTTGATGATGATAAAATATGTTTAACCAATTTAAATAGACAAATTATAGCAACAAGAAAAACAATAGGACAATATAAAGTTGATGTAATGAAAGAACGAATTTTAGATATAAATCCAAATGCAAAAGTAGAAACATACAAGGAATTTTATATGCCAGATTCTAAAGAGAAGATTTTAGATGAAAATATAGATTATGTCATAGACAGTATAGATACTGTTACAGCTAAAATTGAATTAGTACTTAATTGTGAAAAGATGGGAATACCAATAATATCATCAATGGGAGCAGGAAACAAACTTGATCCAAGTCAATTTGAAATAACAGATATTTATAAAACAAGTATATGTCCATTAGCTAAAGTAATGAGAAAAGAGCTAAAAAAGAGAGAAATAAAAAAATTAAAAGTATTATATTCTAAAGAAGAGCCTATAAAACCAGAAGAAACTCAAAATAATAGTTGTAAAAATAATTGCATTTGTCCACCTGGAACAAAAAGAAAATGTAGTATAAGAAATCAGGTTCCAGGAAGTATATCATTTGTTCCACCAGTTGCAGGATTAATGATATCAGGAGAAGTAATAAGAGATATTTTATCAAAAGAATAAAATAAAAGGGGGAAAATTATGAGTTTAGTATTGAAAAATGTTTCCAAAACATTCTCAGACAAAAAAGCTGTTGATAATATTTCATTAACAATAGATAAACCTAGTGTTTATGGATTATTAGGGACAAATGGTGCAGGAAAGACAACAACAATAAGAATGTTATTAGGAATAATAAAAAAAGACAGTGGAGAAATAACTTGGAAAGGAAATGCAGTAGAAAGAAAAAATGTAAATTTTGGATATCTACCAGAAGAAAGAGGAGTATATCCAAAAACAAAAATAATTGATCAATTAATGTATTTTGCTGAATTAAAGGGAATGAAGAAACAAGAAGCTATAGATTCAATAAATAAATGGGCAAAAGTTTTAAAAGTAGAAGAATACTTACAAATGCCAGCTGAAAAATTATCAAAAGGAAATCAACAAAAAATTCAGTTTATGACAGCAATTATACATAATCCAGAATTAATAGTTTTAGATGAACCATTTAGTGGATTAGATCCAGTAAACACAGAAATAATAAAAAATATTATAATAGATTTAGTTACAAATGGAAAATATATAATAATGTCAGCTCATCAAATGTCAACAATAGAAGAATTTTGCAGTGATATTTTAATTTTAAATAAAGGAAAAACTGTTTTGCAAGGAAATTTAAAAGAAATAAAAAATACATATCCAGCTAACAAATTAGAAATTGATGTAAATCAAAATATAGATGAATATATACAAAAATTCAATTTACAAAAAGAAAATGAAATCAATAATGAATATATAGTAAAAATAGAAAATGAAAAAATAGCTCACGACCTTCTAAAAGAATTAGTAAAAAGTGGAGTAATTATCAATAAATTTGAAATAAAGAAACCAACATTAAATGATATATTTATAGAAAAGGTAGGTGAGTAGTATGAAAGATTTAATTACAGTAATGAAATTCACAATGAAGGATATGATAAAAAGAAAATCTTTTATAATATCTACATTAATAATTTTAATTTTAATTGTTATAGGATTTAATGTTCCAAATATATTAAAAAAATTGAATAATGATAATACAGACGAAAAACTATTAGTAGTAGATAATCAAAATATTTTTGAAGGTTCATTAGAAATGTTAAAAGAATTAGACTTAGGATATGAAATTCAAATAGACAATACAGTAGACTACAATAAAGTAAAAGATAATATTGAAAATGAAAAAATTGAATCAGCAATTATAATAGAACCTACTGAACAAAATATTAAAATTAAATATTTAGTTAAAAATATTAATATGATGGAAAGTGTTCCAGAAGATATTGTAAATGCAATTAATTCAATATATACAAATTTACAAATAAGTAAATTAGGATTAACAGAAAATCAATTAAAATCTATAACACCTAATTTTGAATTTGACTTAGAACAAACAAATGAAGAAAAAGCAAGTGGAAATGTATTTACAATGATGATATTATCAATCTTTTTATTTTATGCAATATATTTTTGTGCATATCAAGTTTCAAGTTCCATCACTACAGAAAAAACCTCAAAAATAATGGAAACATTAGTTACTTCAACAAGTCCTAGAACAATAGTACTAGGAAAAACAATTGGAATAGGAATAATTGGATTAATACAAATGATATTAGTAATATCAACAGCAATAATTAGTGCAAAATGCTTTTTAGATCCAGAGATTATTAATTCATTATTAGATGTTTCAAATATAACACCATATTTAGGAATTATAACTATTATATATTTTATATTAGGATATTTTGCATTTGCATTATTATATGCTTTAACAGGTTCAATGGTAGGAAAGCCAGAAGATATTCAATCTGCTAACTCACCAGTAGCAATATTATCTGTTATAGGATTTTATTTATCATATTTTACAATGATGAATCCTACAAGTGAATTAAATGTTTTTGCTTCATTATGTCCAATTTCATCACCATTTTGTATGCCTTTTAGAGTTATGATGGGATTAGCAAAAATAACAGATGTAATTGCTTCAATATTAATTTTAGTAATAACTATTTTAATAATTGCACATATTGCTATTAAAATTTATTCTAATGCAATTTTGAATTATGGAACAAAAATGAGTTTTAAAGATATTTTTAAGTTGTATAAAGCTAAAAATTAAAAAAATACTACACAAATATGAAATAATGTGATACAATAAAAGACGAAAATTATAAGATAAAGGATAGAAACCT
>CAKPPL010000051.1 GCA_934177555.1 uncultured Clostridia bacterium | reverse complement strand
ATCCAACAGAGGCAGAAGTGATTGTAATAAATACATGTGGATTTATAGAATCAGCAAAAGAAGAAGCAATAAATACAATATTAGAAATGGCTGAATATAAAAAACAAAAATGTAAATATTTAATAGCTATGGGATGTTTGGTGCAAAGATATTATGATGATTTAATAAGAGAATTACCAGAAGTAGATTTATTTATTAAAATAGATGAATATGATCATTTATGGAGAAAAATTGAAAAACTTATAGAAAAAGATGAGATAGAAATAAGCACAACAAACACAAGTAAAAAAATAACAGAAATAAAACCATTACCTATGCCAAAATATAATGAATTTTATGAAAGAGTAGTAACAACAGGAAAGAATTTTGCATATTTAAAAATAGGAGAAGGGTGTAGCAATAGATGCACATATTGTGCAATACCATATATTAGAGGGCCATTTGTAAGCAGAAAAAAAGATGAGATAATAGAAGAAGCAAAAATATTGGCAAAACAAGGAATAAAAGAAATAATAGTAATAGCACAAGATACAACAAAATATGGTAAAGACATATATGGAGAACCTAAATTAGCAGAATTATTAGACGAATTATCTAAGATAGAAGAAATAAAATGGATAAGATTTTTATATGCATATCCAGAAGGAATAACAGATAAATTAATAGAGACAGTAAAAAATAATGAAAAAATATGTAAATATTTTGATATACCAATACAACATATTTCAGACAATGTATTAAAGAAAATGAATAGAAGAACAACCAAAAATGAAATAACAAATTTAATACAAAAAATCAGAAAAGAAATACCAGAAGTAATTTTAAGGACAAGCTTAATAGTAGGATTTCCAGGAGAGACAGAAAGTGAATTTGAAGAATTGCGCGAATTTGTAGAACAAGCTAAATTTGACAAATTAGGAGCATTCCAATATTCAAAAGAAGAAGGAACACCAGCAGAAAAATTACCAAACCAAATTGACGAAAAAATAAAAAAAGTAAGATATAACAAAATTATGAGATTGCAACAAAAAATTTCAAATGAAAAACTAAAAGAAAATATAGGGAAAGAATATGAAACATTAGTAGAAGATATAACATTTGATGGAAAATACTTGGTTGGAAGAACAAAAAATGATGTTCCAGATATAGATGGGTTGGTTTATATAGAAAATAATAATAATGAAGAAAAAATCAATAAATTTGTTAATGTAAAAATTACAGATGTTAGTGGATATGACTTAATAGGAAAATTAATAGATTAACAAAATAGAAGGGAATGTGAGAGATGGACAAAGGATTAAAAGAAGACAATAGTAAAAATTTATTAGAAATATTAGCAACATTTGAAGAAGGCTTACAAGAAAAATTGCAAGAATCTAAATCTGAAATAGAAAGAGTAAAATATTATGAAAAATTTAGAATGCAAGGAATAGATTTTTCAAATATATTTATAACAGAAGAAAAAGATGTAGATGGAAATATCAGTTATCATATGTATGCAGGAGATTCATCAAAAGAATTACTTTCAATAAACTCTAAAGGAGAATTAACTATTGCTCCAGAATTAGAAGGATTTATAAAGGATTTAGATTTATTTAAAGAAATAGAAGAAAATGAAAAAGTACCTGGAAGACTAAAAGGATACTCAGAAAAAATATCTCCAGAAGAAATGAAAAAATTATTAAAAGACAAAGAAAAAGATCAAAACGAAGAAAAAAAAGAGGAACAGATTGAACAGGACTTAGAACAATCAGATGGTGAAGATTTAGAAATAACAAATTACAGGCAAATAAAAGATAATAATGTAGAAGAAGGGCTAAAAGAAAACTTTAGAGGAGCAGAAGAAAAAGGTATAGGTTATAATAAAAAAACGAATACATTTATATCAATAATAAAAATAGATGGAAAATATCAAAGAACACCTGGAATTGAAGATGCAAAACCAACAATGAAAACAGTAATAAGCATAAATGAAGATGGAACAGAAATAGAGAAAAAAGTACCACATGCATTAATGAAAACAAATAATCCTAGAAAAGAATTGTCAGTAACAATAGGTGATTATGGATATATAGAAACAGGAACTGTAGATAGATTGCCATGTAATGAAAGAGTTGAAAGACCATTAAGAGAAGATGGCGAAGACATGAAAGGGAAAAGAACTAAACAAGTAGAAGATATTTCAGAAAAAGGTGGACCAGAAGCAATTCATGAAATAGCACATAAATATAATGAAACAGAAGAATTAATAGAACAAGAAGCTGGCAAAGCAAAAGTATCTGTAGAAGAGTTTAAAAGATACTTAGAAAAAGCAGATGGAGATACTTTAGAAGAAAAAATAGAACAAGTTCATGAAGAAATAGAACAAGATTATGGAGCACCATCAAGAAATAGAAATTAAAATAAAGGAAGAAAAGCAATGATAATAGAACAATTAATATTCATAATAATAGCATTTATATTGTTTATATACTTTTTTTACAAATTAATAAAAGAAAATGATACTAAATATGTTCCTATTTTAGCAATACAAGCAACTGGAATAGCAATAAAATTTATAGAAGTATGTTTTGGAAATCAGGAAAGTAATTTTATAATACAGGTTATCACATATATATTATCTGTATTAGTACCAGTAGCAATAATTTTAATAGAAAAAACTAATAGTACATTAGCTGAAACAGTAGATATATCAATAGCAAAAATCTATTTATTATTTGGAAATTCAAAAGGAGCTAAAAAAATATTAATAAAATTAATAGCTCAATGTCCAGAAAGTTATATGGCACATAAATTATTAGCACAAATATATGAAAAAGAAGGTGGACAAAGAAAAGCAGTTGATGAATATGCACAAGCTATCGACTTAAATAAACAGGATTATGATTCATATTATAAAATAGCAACATTATTAACTGATTTAGATAAAAAAGATGAAGCAGAACAAATGCTTACAAACTTATTAAATAAAAAGCCAGACCATATAGAAGCAAGTATAGCGTTAGGAGATTTATTAATAGAAAAAGAAAATTATAAAGAAGCTGTTAATATATATTCAAATGCATTAAAATATTATCCAACAAGTTATGACTTGAATTATAATTTAGGAATTGCATATACAATGTTAAATGACTTCCAAAATGCTAAAATTTGTTATGAAAAAGCTGCAGAACTAAATTCATTAGTATATAATACAAAATATAGTTTGGCAGAAATTGCTGTTATGTATAAAGAACTAGAGGAAGCAGAAAAATACTTTTTACAAGCAACAGAAGATGAAGAATTATGTGCAGATGCATATTTAGAACTTGCTAAAATATGTTTAATAAAAGGAAATAAAGAACAAGCTATAAAATATGCTAATGTAGCAATACAGGAAAGTCCTAAAAAAATTGTAGAAAAAATTGACAAAGATGTAACATTTGCAATAATAAGAGCAAAACTCTCAATTCCATTTAATTTGGATTTTGAAGAGGAGAAAAAAGAAAAATTAACTAAAAAAGAAAAACTAGCTAAAAAACACTTAGAAGAAATGGCAGAAATAACTAAAAAAATAGGATATAATGATGTTGGAATTGTAAAAAAAGATATAACACCATTGGAAAAAGAAGAAAGTAGAGAATTTCAAAAAGAAAGAGAAGAATAATTCATAAAAAACTTCAAAATAAATATAATAATAATATAAAGATTTTGGAGGTAAATATGAAACACAAAATAGCCATAATAGGTGGAGATTTAAGAATTATAAAATTAGCTATAATGTTAGCTTATGATGAAAATGAAATATATACATTTGGATTAGAAAAAGCAGATGAATTAAAAAGCAATAAAAATATTATACAATGTGATTCAATAAAAAAAGCTATACAAAATGTAGAAATTGTAATAGGACCAATACCATTTTCAAGTAATGGAACAACAATTAATATGCCATTTAGTGACAAAGAAATTACAACAAGAGAAATGATGCATGTAATAAATGCAAAAGTATTAATTGCAGGAGGAATTTCTCCAGAAGTATATGAAATGGCAAATGACGAATATATAGAAATTATTGATATAATGAAAAGAGAAGAATTAGCTGTTTTAAATACAATAGCAACAGCAGAGGGAACTATTCAAATAGCAATAGAAAATACAAACAAAATAATACATGGAAGTAATGTATTAATACTTGGATTTGGAAGAATTGGAAAAGTATTAGCAAGAAAACTGGCAGGACTTTCAGTAAAAGTTACATGTGCTGCTAGAAAAGATGAAGATTTAGCATGGATACAAGCATATGGACATAAAGCAACAAATATAAATAATTTAGGCGAAAATTTAAAGGAATATGACATTATAATAAATACAATACCACATATGATATTAACAGAACAAAAATTAAAAAATGTAAAAAAAGAATGTTTACTCATAGATTTAGCATCAAACCCAGGAGGAATAGATAAAAAAGCAATAAAAGATATGAATTTAAAATTGATTTGGGCATTGTCATTACCAGGAAAAGTCGCACCAACCACATCAGCTGAATTTATAAAAGAAACAATATATAATATATTAAAAGAAATCTATAAATAAAAAATTTAGGAGGAAAAAATAAAATGGAAATTTATCAAGCAATAATTTTAGGAATAGTTCAAGGACTAACAGAACTTTTACCAATATCAAGTTCAGCACATTTAACATTAATACCACAAATATTTAATTGGAGTCAAGTGCCAGACAGTTTTGATGTAGCATTACATTTTGGAACATTATTAGCAATAGGATTATTTTTCTTTAAAGACTGGTTAGGATTAATAAAAGGAGGATTTAACAAAGTATTTAAAAAAGAAGATTCTGTTGATGGCAGAATGTTCTGGTACATAGTTGCTGCCACAATACCTGGTGGAGCAATAGGATTTATATTAGATAAATATGCATCAGATATTTTAACAAAACCATTAATAATAGCTATTGCATTAATAGTAATGGGAATTGTATTATATATAGTTGATAAAAAATCTAATACAAAAACAGAATACGAAGAAATGACATTTAAACAAACATTTTTAATAGGATTATCACAAGCATTAGCATTTGTACCAGGAGTCTCACGTTCAGGAGTAACAATGACAACAGCAAGAGCAATGGGAGTTTCAAGAGAATCTGCAGCAAAATATTCATTTATGCTATCTGCACCAATAGTATTAGCAGCGACAGTATTCAAATTAGGAGATTTTATTGAATATCTTTCAATAGCAAGTACAACAGGAATAATAGCATTCATATTAGGAATTTTAGTAAGTTTTATAGTTGGAATAATAGTAATTAAATTCTTATTAGAATATTTAAGAAAAGGAAGTTTTAAAATTTTTGCAATATATAGAGTGATAATAGGAATATTAGTAATTGCATGGATAATTTTAAAATAATTTGCAAAAAAGATTGACAAAACAAGAAAAAGGAGTTATAATATCTCTGTTACAAGAAGAAGTTATCCACTTCTCACCTTTACTTTGTGGAAAAAGGTTAGAAAAATAGAATATTTATAAGATAAATATCTATATTTGTGTGGAATTGGCTTGTAACAGAGTCAATTTTTTTTATTAAAAAATAGGCTAAAAATTAGGAGGTGTTTTATATAAAACAAGAGTTACCAACAAATGGTCAAATAAGAGCTAAAGAAGTTCAATTAATAAGTGACAATGGAGAAAAATTAGGAATAGTACCAATAGGAAGAGCATTAGAATTAGCACAAGAAAAAAAGATGGACTTAGTACTAGTTTCACCAAATTCAGAAGTACCAGTATGTAAAATAATGAATTATGGTAAATACAAATTTGAACAAGCCAAAAAAGAAAAAGAAGCCAAAAAGAAACAAAAAGTTCAAGAAACAAAAGAGTTAAGAATAACACCAAATATAGAAGAACATGACTTTGGTTTCAAATGCAAAAATGCAAGAAAATTCT
Organism: uncultured Clostridia bacterium; assembly: GCA_934177555.1. GTDB lineage: Bacteria > Bacillota > Clostridia > TANB77 > CAG-508 > CAG-269. Next base: position 2,224 of record CAKPPL010000051.1, on the reverse strand, counting down.
TAGAAGATGGAAACAAAGTAAAAATAACAGTAAGATTTAGAGGAAGAGAAGTAAATAATACAAAATTAGGAGAAGAAGTTCTAAATCAATTTATATCTAGTTTAGAAGATATATCAGTAGTTGAAAAAAGACCTAAACTAGAAGGAAAAAATATGTTTATTATACTAGCTAAAAAAGCTTAATAATATAAAAAATAAAAACAATCGAAAGGAGCGAATAGCTATGCCAAAATTAAAAACAAATAAAGCAGCTAAAAAAAGATACTCATTAACAGCAACAGGAAAAGTAAAAAGAACAACAGCTAATAGAAGACATTTATTAGCAAATAAAACAAAAAGACAAAAATTATCAAGCAGACGCCCAGGAGCATATGCAGATAAAACATGTGAAAATACAATAAAGAAATTATTACCATATGGTAACTAAAATAATAGAGGAGGGAAAATAAATGGCAAGAGTAAAATCAGCAATGACAACAAGAGCTAGACACAAAAAAGTATTAAAACAAGCAAAAGGATATTATGGTGCAAAACATTATAGATTTAGAAATGCAAACCAAGCAGTATTAAAATCTTTAGCATATGCTTATGTTGGAAGAAAAGATAGAAAAAGCAATTTTAGAAAATTATGGATAGCAAGAATAAATGCAGCAGCAAGAATGAATGGTATCACATATAGTAAATTAATAGCAGGATTAAAAAAAGCTAATGTAACAATAAACAGAAAAATGTTATCAGAAATAGCAATAAGTGATCCAAAAGCTTTCACAGAAATAGTAGAAATAGCTAAAAAAGCATAAAAAAATAGAGAGGAGGTCTCATAGAAATAGTAATTTCATATGAGGTCTCCTTGTGCGTTTAAAAATACATGGAGGAAAAAATGAATATAGGAATAGACATTGATGGAGTATTAACAAATTTAGAAGAAGAAACAATAAATTATGGTACTAAAATGTGTATAGAAAATAATTGGGAAATAAATATAAATCCAGAAAAATATAGTGAAGCAGAAAGGTTTAATTGGACACAAGAGCAAGAAGAGCAATTTTGGAATACATATTTAGTGAAATATATTAAAGAATCTAGCTCTAGATTATTTGCAGATCAAGCAATAAAAAAACTTAGAGAAGAAGGTAATCAAATATATATAATAACAGCAAGAAATGATTATGGAATGCCAGAAGATGTAGAAGAAAGTATGCAACAAATGACACAAAAATGGCTTGAAAAAAATAATATTCAATATGATAAGTTAATATTTACAGATGATTCAAAAAAATTAGAAGAATGTATAAAAAACAATGTAAAAATAATGATAGAAGATAATCCTAAAAACATAATGAATATATCAAAAAAAGTAACAGTAATAAAATATAATTGTAGATATAATGAAAAAATAGAAGAAAAAAATATAATAAATGCCTATAGTTGGTATCATATATATGATATAATATCAAGAGATAAATAAAGGGGGATAAAAATATGGCAAAAATATTAGAAGATATATCAAGAACATTTAATGAATTCTTATTATTACCAAATTTAACTGATGAAAGATGTATACCATCAAATGTATCATTGAAAACACCATTAGTAAAATTTAAAAGAGGAGAAGAAGCAAAATATTATGCAAATGTACCAATGGTATCTGCAATAATGCAATCAGTATCTGGAGAAAAAATGGGTATAGCATTAGCAAGAGAAGGAGGAGTAGCATTTATATATGGTTCGCAATCTATAGAAACACAAGCTCAAATGGTGCGACATGTAAAAAAACACAAAGCTGGATTTGTTATAAGTGATTCAAATGTAAAAAGTGGTACGACATTAGGAGAAGTAATAGAATTAATAAAAGAAACAGGACATTCAACTGTAATGATAACAGAAGATGGAACAGAAAATGGAAAATTTTTAGGATTAGTTACAGATAAAGATTATAGAATTTCAAGAGATGACATGAATGCACCAATAGACAATTTTATGACACCAAAAGAAAAAGTTATTTGGGCAGAAGAAGGTATAACATTAGCAAAAGCAAATGATATAATATGGGAAAAGAAAAAAGAATGTTTACCAATATTATCAAAAGAAGGAAACTTAAAATATTTAGTATTTAGAAAAGATTATGAAGAAAGAAAAAATAATCCAAATTCTTTATTAGATGAAAATAAAAGATATATAGTAGGTGCAGGAATCAATACAAGAGATTATGAACAAAGAATACC
>CAKPPL010000050.1 GCA_934177555.1 uncultured Clostridia bacterium | reverse complement strand
AGCCTATACAGTCTCCTCCCATTCTTGCACCAATTTCAATTATTTTTATTTTTCCTTCACTAGTAATTTTAAATTCTGCATGTGATGCACCATTTTCAATTTTTAAACTATTTAAGCCTAAAAATATTTCTTTTTTAATCTTATTAATTGTTTCTTCATCAAGTCCAGCAGGTTGAGTATGCCCTGTTTCTATAAAATGAGGTGCACCCGTTGTTTGCTTTCTTGTTACTGTTAATAAAGTATGTATTCCATTATACGAAATACTTTCTGCACTAAATTCTTCTCCATCTATATATTCTTCTACTATTGCTTTCTTTTCAAATGAAACATCTATTGCTTCTTGAAGTGATTCTTTTAATAATTCTATTGAAGAAAAATCTGTTATTTTTGTAATAGCTCTACTTCCAGACCTATCTGTTGGCTTTACAATAATAGGTAATTTCATTTTCATTACATCACTTATATTTTCATTATTATCTATTTCTATAAATTGAGGAACTGATACGCCATTTAAAGAAAATGCCTTTCTCATTTCATATTTATTTGTTGATATTTTTGTACATTCCAAACTATTTCCTGTTAAATTTAATTCATTAGCTAAATAATTTACAGTTAATGTTGCTAAATCTGATGCAACTGAAATTACTGCATCTGGTTTAATTTCTTTACATTTTTTTAATATTTCTTCTTTTTCCACAATACTTATTGGATAGAAAAAGTCAGCAAATTCAGCTCCAACTGCTCCATCTTTCCATGCAAATACATGTGTCTGATATCCTAAATCTCTAGCTTTTTTTATTAGTGGCATTTGAAAATTATTTGCACCTATTATTACAATTTTTTTCATTATATTATCCCCTTTTATGAATTTATTTTATAAAAATCCTTTATTGCTTTAACAACTTTCTCTTGTTCTTCTTCTGTTAAATCATAATACATTGGTAATCTAACTAATTTTTCACTTTCAGAAGTTGTATATTTATCTTCTCCATAAAATATTCCAAATTTTTTACCTGCTGGAGAAGTATGTAATGGTATATAGTGGAATACTGCTTGTATACCATTTTGTTTTAAATATTTTATAAGTTCCGTTCTCTCGGTTAAATTTCTTGTTTTAAAATAGAACATATGTGCATTATGTTTACTATATTTAGGTACATGTTGTAATGTTATATATTTTTGACTTTCTAAATCTTTAAGCTTCTCATAATAATAATTCCATAAGCTTAATCTTTTATTATTTATTTCTTCTGCTTTTTCTAATTGTGGATATAAATATGCACAATTAAGTTCACTTGGTAAATATGAAGATCCATAATCTACCCATGTATATTTATCTATCTCACCTCTAAAAAATTTATTTCTATTTGTACCTTTTTCTCTAATTATTTCTGCTCTTTCTATTAATTGTGGGTCATTTATACATATTGCTCCACCTTCTCCCATGCTATAATTTTTAGTCTCATGAAAACTATAACATCCAATATCTCCTATTGTTCCAAGATATTTATCTTTATATTTAGCCATAAATCCCTGTGCTGCATCTTCAACAACTTTCAAATTATATTGTTTTGCTATTTTTATTATTTTGTCCATATCTGGTGATATCCCAGCATAATGAACAACTACAATAGCTTTTGTTTTTTCTGTGATTGCTTCTTTTATTTTATCTTCATCTATATTCATTGTATTTGGATTTACATCAACAAAAACAATTTTTGCCCCAACCATTACAAATGCATCAGCTGTTGACACAAATGTGTATGATGGCATTATTACTTCATCTCCTGGTTTTAACTCAAGTAAAATTGCTGCCATTTCTAATGCTGATGTGCATGAAGTTGTTAATAATACTTTTGGAATATTAAATTTATCTTCCATCCATTTGCTACACTTTTTTGTAAATTCTCCATCTCCACAAATCTTTCTACTTTTTATTGCTTCTTTTATGCAATCAATAGATTTATCCACAAATATTGGCACATTAAATCCTACCATTTTCATCACTTTATCCTTTCTATTTTATTTTATACGCCGGCATTATATATCCAAATAAGGCTTTGAATGATATAAAAATAATTAACGCTATTAATATAGTAATAATTGTTTTTTGTAATACTGGTGATTTTACAAATTTTTTTATAATTTTTTCTATTCCATTCACTAAGAAATAAGCAAATGGTATTATTATTGGCATTATATATCTTCCCTGAGGCTGAAAATCACTTGCAAATGAATAATATATGCTTAAAATAATAGGGATTATTATTGACAACACAAAAATATAATTTAAAATATATTTATTTTTATGTTCTTTATCATAAATAAATAATTCTTTAAATTTCATTATAATTCCAATAAATGCTATAATCCAAATTAAAAAATAGCAATAATAAATCTTACTTGACATCACTATTGTATGATATCCAAAGATTCCAACAAAACTTCTCATTGTAAAATGAACCCATCCATCTTTATATAACATATCAATTATAGATTCATTTTTGCTTTGTGGTGTTTTTCTTTTTGATGGTTTAAAATCTTCTTGTGCATATTTATTTCCACATTCAATCTGAGCATTTAATCCCAAAATATCTCCATTATATATTATTGCATTTCTAATAAACCACCAACCAGCTATTAAAAATGCTATTAATGAAACAATTAAAATTTTTTGTAATATTTCTTTTAATTTCATTTTATTTGACATTACTGATATTAGACACAAAATTACACTACATAATATATATCCATATGCATTGTAATAAGTCAATGCACAAAATCCAATTCCAATTCCAAGCATTATACAATGTTTATTCTTCCAATTACTTTCCAGTCCTAAAATCCATGTATAAATAATAATAGATATTGCTAACAATGCTGTTGAATCATTATTTATATATGATGCTAAAAATGCTGTTAATGGTAAAAAGGCCACAAATGTTATGAATAAATATTTGTAAATTCCTTTAAATAATTTTTGTGATATTTTTATTACTAAATATATAACTCCTGTCATACTTATTGTACTTACAAGTCTTGCAGCAATTACTAATGCAAATTGATCTTGTGTAAATATTGCCATTATTTTCATTAATATTGCACTAATCATGTATGTTAATATTGGTTGAAATGCATAAGAAATTCCCCAAATAGAATTTCTTATTGCTATATCATCTCCTCTGGGTAGAGAATTATTTTGATATAGATATTTACATATGTCATATTTCATTTCTTCATCTGGGCATGAGTTAAATGGCTGTGAAATTGTCCATATTAAATAATATATAAATACTGCAATTAAAAATATAGCTATTAAAACTTTTTTATGTTTTTTTAAATTTTCTAATATTTTATTTATTTTCATCTTTTACACCTTTTTCTATAATATATGGAGGTCTATTTCGTGCTGCATCATATGTTCTCCATAAATATTCTCCTATAACTCCTATTGACAACATTATTATTCCAAATCCCATAAGCATAATCATTATTATAGATGTATATCCTTCTACATCTATAATTCCTGTTATTCTTTTATAAACTATTACTAATAAAAGAATAATTGATATAAAAAAGCTAAAAAAGCCTACTGTTGTTATTAATTTTATTGGAAAATATGAAAAGCTTAATAATGAATCATATACTAATTTTATTTTTTTAGATAATGTCCACTTTGATTTTCCTATTTCTCTTTTTTTTCTTACATATGGAACTGTCGCTGTCTCAAATCCTGCCCATAGAATTTGACTCATTAATGATGTATTACTTTCTTGCATATTTACTAATACATCTATAACCTGTCTATCTATTAAAAAAGTATCAAACCCACCTTTTGGCATATTATGAAGTGCTAATTTCCTCATTAAAAAAGCATATAAATTAGAAAATGCTTTTTGTGTAATTGGCTCTTCTCTGTCTGCTCTAACTGCTAATACAACCTTATTTCCTTCATTATATTTTTTTAACATATCTAATATTACTTCTGATGGTTCTTGCAAATCTGCTGCTTTTCTTACTGCACAATCACCTGTACATTGTGAAAGCCCTGCTAAAATTGCAGAATGTTCTCCAAAATTTCTTGATAATTTTATTGTCTTTATTTTATTATCTACTTTCGCCAAATCTTGCATTACTTCAAATGATCTATCTTTAGACCCATCATCAACAAATATTAATTCATAATCTGTTTCTAGTTTTGTTAATACTTTTTCTTTTAAATCTGCATATAGTGGTAAAAGATTATCTTGATTGTAATAAACTGGTATTACTATTGAAATTTTTTTCATTTTTTTCCTCTTATTTCTTACTTTTATTTTCTACAATGCATTCTACTACAATATTAATTTTAAGTCAATCTTATATACTATTTTTATAAAATTTTAAGCAGTATAATTTATTTTTAATTATACTGCTTATTATAATTATTCTTCTTCAGTTTCTTCTGTTTCTTCTATCTCTTCTCCTAAGCTTTGCTCAAATGCTTTTTCAAAATTAGCTCTAACTTTTCTTTCTACTTCTTGTAATTTTTCTGGATGTTCTATTAAAAATCTTTTTGCATTTTCTCTTCCTTGTCCAATTCTCTCTCCACTATAGCTAAACCATGAACCACTTTTTTCTACAATGTCTAAGTTGACTGCCATATCAAATATATTTCCTTCTTTTGATATTCCTTTTCCATATAAAACATCAAATTCTGCTTCTCTAAAAGGTGGTGCAACTTTATTTTTTATAACTTTTACTCTTACTCTATTTCCTACTACTTCTCCATCTTGTTTTATATTCTCAATTTTTCTAATATCCATTCTAACAGATGCATAGAATTTTAATGCTCTTCCTCCAGTTGTTGTTTCTGGGTTTCCAAACATAACACCAATTTTTTCTCTTAATTGGTTTATAAATATAAGAACTGTTTTTGATTTATTTATTGCACCAGCCAATTTACGTAATGCTTGTGACATCAATCTTGCTTGTAATCCCATATGAGAATCTCCCATATCTCCATCTATTTCTGCTTTTGGAACTAATGCTGCAACAGAGTCTACTACAACTACATCTAATGCACCACTTCTTACTAATGCTTCTGTTATTTCTAATGCTTGTTCTCCTGTATCTGGTTGTGATACTATTAAATTATCTATATCTACTCCTAATTTTTTTGCATATACTGGATCTAAAGCATGTTCTGCATCTATAAATGCTGCTTCTCCACCAGTTTTTTGAGCTTCTGCTATTATATGTAGTGCTAATGTTGTTTTTCCTGATGATTCTGGTCCAAATACTTCAATAATTCTTCCTCTTGGTACTCCACCTATTCCTAATGCTATATCTAAGCTTAATGCACCTGTTGGTATTGCTTCTACTTCCATAGCTTTGAATTGTCCTAATTTCATTACAGACCCTTTACCAAATTGTTTTTCTATTTGCCCCATTGCAGCTTCTAAAGCTTTTTTCTTTTCTAAATTTTCTTCCATTTTTTTCTCCTTTTCTTTTTGCTTAATTATTAAACTCAATTTGAGAATAATACGTTTTTTAAAACTTTTGTTCGATATCTGTATTATATATTATTTTATTTTTTTGTCAAGTATTTTCTTAAAACTTTTTTAATTTTTATACCAGTTATCTATATTCATAAATATATTATTCCAATTTGTGCTTATATTTCCTTTTAAATTCCAAGAACTTGCCACTGCATAAAAACTATTATATAAGCTTATATATGGCAATTCTTCATTATATATTTGTCTTATTTTAGAATACTTTTCTTTTAATATATCCTCTTTTGTTATATTTTTTACTTCTCCTAATATGTTTCTTATTTCTTCATTATTATAATTAGCTAAATTATTTTCACCAAAATACGTTTCTAAATTAGGACTCATAGATTCAAGTGTTCCTGTTAAAATCATATCATAATTTTTATTTTGTAAATAATTTTCATATTGTGAATCACTTGCTTTTATAATTGTTATTTTTATTCCTATTTCTTCTAAATTTGTTTTTATCATTTCTGCAACTGTATTTCTTGCTGAATTCGATTCTTGTACAACTAATTTCAAATTATTTATGCCTATTGTATTATAGTTTTCAACTATTTGCCATCTGTTATATTTATATTCCCAACCATTTTCTTCTAATATTTGTGTTGCTTTATTTGTATCATAATTAATCTCAACATTTTCACCTTTTAAATAACTTCCAAAATCCAATGGATAATTCGTTATTTTATATTTATTCCCATATACTGTTGCAACTATATTAGCTCTATTTACTGCATATGCAATAGCCTTTCTTACTTCTTTATGTGATAAAATATTATTTTGTGTATTTAGAGCAATAAAATCATACTCTCTTCCTGAACATTCACTCATATTATATCCAACTGTTCCAATATAATCTTGTATTTGTGTATTTATTGTTGTTATTAAATCAACTTTTCCTAATTTAAATGCATTATATAATTCTCCTAAATTAGTATATTTAGATATATTTATTTTTTGTAATGACTGTTTCTCACCATAATATTTTTCATTTGGACTTAGTACTAATTGTTCATTATCATTTTTATCTATTTTAAATTTTCCTGTTCCTACTGGTGCATTATTTTTATTTGTTGTTGAAAAATCTTGTCCTTCATAATATTTTTTACTCATTATAGGAAATATTAAGTTATATTCAAAAAATGGTATTTCATGATCTAGTGTTATTTTTATTGTATTTGCATCTATTTTATCTACACCAACAACATATTGAACATTGTATGCATATATTGATGGTATTTGTTTTAGCAAATCTATTGTATACATTATATCTTCTGCTGTTAATTGTTGCCCATCAGACCATTTGACATCTTCTCTTATTTTTAACAAATATGTTGTCTCACTTGTTTTTGCCCAATCTTTTACTAAACTATTTTTTATTTTATACTGTTCATCTACTTCGAATAACGAATCATAAATAATCTTTGTAATTTCTTGTACATATTTATTATTACTAAGTATTGGATTTATTGTATCAAATTCTGCAATACCTAAATTTAATTCTTTTACTGTTTCATTTGTTTCTTTTACCTCTGATACTTGATTCTCCTCTGGTTCCTTATTTTCTTGTTTGTTTACTTTGTATATTGCAAACCCCATAATTGCAATTACAAATATAAAAAATATATATTTGACAAAATTGCTTTTCAAAATATCACCCCTTGCTTTGTTATAATATATTATTATTAATTTTTTTTCAAGTGATTTTTTACAATTTTGTATGTAATGTATTGGTTTATCACCTCCTAATTTTTTTATTAATTTGCTTTGGATTTTTTAATTTTTCTATATGCCTACCTAAGTTGCTTTGAAATAATATCTTTAATATTTTACCATATCCTATTATTGTTTTCAATCCTTTGTATTGATTTTTATTTTTTTATTTTATTTTTCAAATTCACTTGAATTTATTTCATTTTTGTTATACTATAATAAAAAATATGTCTTTATACGTAGGAGGATAAAAATGCCATCAAAAACAAAAGAAATAAATAATACGGAAAAAAAAGTTTCAAATTTAAAACAAGAAACTAAAAAAACAAATAAAAAAACAGCAGTAGCCAAAAAAACTACTACAAAAACGAAAAAAGTTGCAACACCTAAAACAAAAATTACAGATTCAAAAAAATCAACAAAAAAAACTACAGCAAAATCTGTTACTTCAACTGCAAAGAAAAAAAGTGCAAAAACAAATTCAAAAGTAGTAAAAAAAGCTCCTGAAATTGTAGAATATTATGATTTACCATATAGATACAATGAAACTATTGTAAAAATATTATATCAAACACCAGATACTTTATTTGTTTACTGGGATATTTCAGATAATGATAGAGAAAATTATATTAAAGAATATGGAGAAAACTTTTTCAATATAACAAGACCTGTACTAATAGTTCATAACAAAACTATGAATTACAGTTTTGAAATACCTATAAATGATTTTGCAAATAGCTGGTATTTTCATATAAATGATAGTAAATGTGATTATGATGTTGAACTTGGTAGAAGACCTAATTACTACAATGAACAAGCAACAAAAGAAATTGAAGAACACATACATACAGATTATATATATGTTTCTACATCAAATAAAATTGAATCTCCAAATGATCATATATTATTTAGTACAAATAATAATAATACCGTAAAATTTAGAAATATAAAAAATAATAATGAAGAGTCAATTTCACTATATGAAATTGTAAAAAATCTACCAAAAGTGAAAAAAACTTCTAATATACCTTATATAAGTAAAGATATATTTCAAATATTATATTCTGGAATATATCAAAATGAAGATATTTCATTATTTGAAAGGATTTCCAATCCTACTTCTGGTGGTAACCCATCATCAGGAAGTTTATCATCAAGATTTAATTAACTACATATGTCGTAGGATATCATTCCCCTACGACATTATTTAATAA
>CAKPPL010000049.1 GCA_934177555.1 uncultured Clostridia bacterium | reverse complement strand
GATGAAATGTATAGAGAGCTATATGAAAACGGAGGCTTAGTATTCCATTTGAAATTTATGTACCCACAAACTATCACAAACAGGTGGATGTGAAATTGGTTCAAGACCAATAGATTTACATTTAAAAGGATTTGAAAAATTAGGGATAGAAATAAAAGAAGAATTTGGAGAAATAATTTGTGAAACAAGTGAAATAAAAGGAACACAAATACATTTGGATTTTCCAAGTGTTGGAGCAACTGAGAATATAATATTAGCATCTATTTTAGCAAAAGGAGTGACGGTATTAACAAATGCAGCAAGAGAACCAGAAATTGAAGATTTAATAAAATATTTAAATAAAATGGGTGCAAAAATAAAAGGCACTGGAACAGACAGATTAGAAATAATAGGTGTAAATAGATTATCAGAAAATATAAGCTATAATATAATGCCAGATAGAATAGAAGCAGGAACGTATTTAGTTGCAGGCGCAATAACTGGAGGAAATGTAAAAATAACAAATGTAAATCCAAAACATATAGAACCAATAATAAATAAACTAGAAGAGGCTAACTGCATTTTAGATATAGGAAAAAATTATGTTCAAATAAAAGCTCCAAAAAGAATAAAAGCTGTAGATATAAAAACAATGCCATATCCAGGATTTCCAACAGATATGCAATCAATATTTGCAGCATTACTATCAACAGCAAAAGGAACATCTATAATAACAGAAAATATTTTTGAAAGTAGATACAAATATGTACAAGAATTAAATAGAATGGGAGCTAAAATAAAAGTAGAATGCAGAAATGCAATAATAAAAGGTACTAAAAGAATAGATGGAGCAAAAGTTGTAGCAACAGATCTAAGAGGAGGAGCAGCATTAGTAATTGAAGCATTGGTAGCAAAAGGAATAACAGAAGTAGAAAATATTCACTATATTTTAAGAGGATATGAAAATATAGATCAAAAATTAAAAAAATTAGGAGCTAAGATATATAGAAAAAAATAAAGTTAATACACATATATTAAAAATTAAAATATATGTGTATTTTTTTTATAAAAATCAAAAATGAATTAAAGAAATTTTTAAAAAATGTGGAAAATAGTATAATAAATGTGGTAAAATAATATGGTATGTGAAAGGAGAAAAAATGTCAGCTAAAACTAAAAGTAGATTAAATAAACAAAAAGAGATAGAACAAAAAAGAAGAAAAAGAAGAAAAACTATAATATTAGTTATAGTTTTATTAATAGCAATTATAAGTATAAGTACATATTTATTTACATCTGATACATTTAAAATTCAAGAAATAAACATACAAGGATATGTGGAAATAAGTCAAGAACAAATTCTTAATGATTCTGGCTTAAACATAGGAGATAATATATTTATAATTCCTGGAATTGTAACAAAAGTAAAACTAAAAAAACATGGATATGCTGAAGATGCAAAAATAATAAAAGAATATCCTAATGCAATTACCATAAAAATAAAAGAAAGAGAAAGAGAATATCAAATATTAACAGAAAGTGGAGAATATATATATATAGATGAACAAGGATATTTATTAGAACATTCTATAAATAAATTAGATTTAATAACAATAACAGGAATGGAAGTAAAAATTGAAGATTTAGAAGATAATAAAAGATTAAATCAAAAAGATCTTGAAAAAATGGAAAATGTACTTCAAATAAGAGAAGAAACAAAAAAAATAGGGATATATGATCAAATAGAACAGATAGATACCAATGAAGAATATAAAATACATTTAAATCAAGACAGTATTATAATAAATTTGGGAAATGCAACAAATCTTTCAAATAGAATGGATTATGTAAAAGCTTTATTGAAAAAAGAAGAGGGACATGCTGGAACAATATATGTAAATGGAAATATAAACGAAAATTTTACACCTTATTTTAAAGAAAAATAAAAGAAAGGAGAACAAAAAATGAATAAAACAAAAATAAGTTTAATTTTAGGATGTATGTGTATAGTATTAACATATGGAATAGCAGCACAAATAAAAACAACTAAAAATGCAGGTTTAACAGTAAGTACAAATGCAACTGAAAACGAGTTACGTAATGAAGTATTAAAGGCAAAAGAAAAATATGATAATTTATATAATGAATTAGATGAAATGGAAAAGACTTTAGAAACAGAAAGAGCGAATGCAACACAAAATAATAGTGAATTATCAGAACTAGAAAGCAAAATAAAAGAAGCAAATAAAGCTTTAGGACTAACAGAAGTTACAGGAACAGGAGTAGAAGTAACATTAGATGATAATTCAACAACAACATCAACTAACTATTTGGGAAATTTAGGAGACTTATTAGTACATGATATAGATGTAATTAGAGTTGTAAATGAACTAAAAAATGCAGGAGCAGAAGCAATATCTGTAAATGAACATAGAATTGTATCAATATCAGCAATAGAATGTGATGGTAATGTTATAAAAATTAATGGTGAAAAAATAGGAGTACCATTCAAAATAAAAGCAATAGGATTTCCAGAAGCTATCGTAGGAGCATTAGATAGAACAGGAGGATATTTAGATACATTAAGAACACAATATGGAATAAAAGCAACAATAACAAAGCAGGAAAAAGTCACAATACCTAAATATACTGGAGTAATAAAATTTAATTATGCTAAAAGCAGATAATGGAGGTAGACATGAAAAGACAAATAAAAAAAGAAAAGATTGTAATGGCAATAACAATAGGAATAGCATGTTTAGCATTAATGATAGTAATGTTTATGCAATTTAAAGTTGTTGAACAAACAGATATAACATCAATAGAAAATATGAGAGAATCAGAATTAAGAACAGAATTATCAAGTTGGAGAGAAAAATATAATGAATTAAATGAAAAATATGAAGATGTAAAATCAAAGATATCTGAATATCAAAATGAAAAAGAATCAGATGAAAAAACAGCACAGCTATTGCAAGATGAATTAGAACAATTAAATGAAGTTCTAGGAAAAACAGATGTAGAAGGAGAAGGAATTGAAATAACAATAATAGATAAGGAAGGAACTTCAATATCAGAAGAAGAAACTGTAAGAGCAATTAGTGTAGAAAATCTATTAATAATAATAAATCAATTATTTGAAGCAGGAGCAGAAGCTATATCAATAAATGATAAACGAATAGTTGCTATGTCAGATATAGCTCAATTAGATTCATTTATAAAAGTAAATGGAAAAAGGATAACATCACCATATAATATAAAAGCAATAGGAAATTCTACATATTTAGAAAGTGCTGTCACAGGAAAAGGTGGACAATTAGATGAACTAAAAGATTTAGGACATGAAGTAACATGTAATAAAAGTAAAAGAGTTAGAATTAATAAATATGATGGCACAATAAATACAAAATATATAGAATAAAGAGTAGGAGGAAATAAAAATGATAATTATAGCAATAGTTATAGGATGTATAATAGGTGCATTAATAGGAATAAATGCGCCAGTAATTCCATATACATATTCTACATTTTTAGCAATCGCAGTAGTAGCTGCATTAGATAGTGTATTTGGAGGAATAACATCTGTTTTAAAGAAAAATTTTGATTTAACAATATTTATATCTGGATTTTTCTGTAACAGTATTCTTTCAATAGCATTAACATATTTAGGACAAAAACTAAACTTAGATATATATTTAGCAGCATTAGTAGTATTTGTTGGAAGAATGTTTACGAATTTGACAATAATAAGAAGACATTACATAGAAAAATGGACTGAAAAGAAGCAAAATAATGTTGAAAATTCACAAATAGAAACAGAAAAGTAATATAAAAAAATGTGTTTCAAAAATATTACAAACATTACAAAAATATTTCAAAAATATTACAAAAATATTTCATTTTATATTGACATTTGTCTCAAAATGTAATATATATATCTAAGAAAAAACAGAAATAAATTGGAGGAGTTATCTTGGCAATAGGTGATATCATAGTAGGTATTGATATTGGTACGTCTAAAGTATGCACAGTTGTTGGAGAAGTTAACAATTTTGGACAAATTGAAACTATATGTAACACATCATGTAAGTGTTCAGGATTAAAAAAAGGTAAAATAATTAATGAAGAAGAAATTAGTCTAAGTATAGCTAAGACAATAAAAGATGCTGAAGATGAAGCAAACTTCAAAATAAATTCAGCATATGTAACAATTCCAGGCAAATATGTAACAATAGTTCAAAATAGTGTACAAAAAGACTTAAAAGACAAATTTGCAGGAATATCATTAAAAGATGTGCAAAATGCAATTATGCAAGCTAAAGATATAGAAATACCTGAAGGAAAAGTAATAATAGATATAGTACCATCAGAAGCAGTGCTAGATAATGGAAAAATAGTAACAGATCCAGTAGGAAATCTAAGTTCTAGTTTTACATTAAAAGCACAGGTAATTTTAGGGGATAAAGAATATGTAAGACAGTTAACAGCAATATTCAAAAGAGTTGGAATAGAAATCGAAGGAATAGTGCCTACATCATTAGCTGAAAGAAACTTAATGCTAGATACTAATGAATTATATGAAAATGTAATGTTATTAGATATAGGAGCAGGAAATACAGAAATAGGCATATTTGAGGGCAATACATTTACATATACAAACACGATTCCATTAGGTGGAGATAATATAACAAATGATATTTCATTAGTATTAAATATATCTGAAGAAGAAGCAGAAAAGCTAAAAAAACAATATGGACTAGCATTAAAATCATTTATAGATAATGATAATGAGATAATGTTAAATACATGCAGAGATGAAAGCAGAAACAAAGTAATAAAAAGTTCTGAACTAATAGAAATTATAGAAGCTAGAATAGAAGAAATATTTACAATAGTAAATAAAGATATAACAAACAATAATGTAAAAGCTAATATAAATACTGTAATATTAACAGGAAGAGGAATAACAAATATAAACAAAAGTGATGTAGCTGGAAAAATTAATCTAAATATACCAGTAAAAATGTCAACAGGTAGAGCAATAAGCACAGTAAAATCAGAATTTAGAACAAGTTATGCATTAGTAAGATATATTGCAGCAAGACCATTTGTAAAATCAGTATCAAACAAAATTGACACACAATCAAATGAAAGTGTATTTAAAGTAATAATGAATAGAATAAAAGAATTTTTCTATTCATAATAAAAGTAATTTTAATTACAAAAAATAAAAAAATTAATATAGTTTATGGGGAGGAAATCTTTATGATGGAATATGAAGATACAACAATGATGGATGGCACAGCTACAATCAAAGTAATTGGTGTAGGAGGAGCTGGAAATAATGCAGTAAATAGAATGATAGAAGCAGGAATAAAAGGAGTTGATTTTATTTCTGTAAATACAGATAGACAAGCATTACAAAAATCAAAAGCAGGAACAAAAATTCAAATAGGAGAAAAAATAACTAGAGGACTTGGAGCAGGAGCTAATCCAGATATTGGAGCACAATCAGCAGAAGAAAATAAATCAGAAATAGCTGAAACTTTAAGAGGAGCTGATATGGTATTCGTAACAGCTGGAATGGGTGGAGGTACTGGAACAGGTGCAGCACCAATAGTAGCTCAAGCAGCTAAAGAAATGGGAATATTAACAATAGGTGTTGTTACAAAACCATTTACATTTGAAGGAAAGAAAAGACTTTCACAAGCAGAAAGAGGAATAGAAAGTTTAAAAGGAAAAGTAGATTCATTAGTAGTAATACCAAATGATAAATTACTACAAATAATAGATAGAAAAACATCTATAAATGAAGCATTTAGAATGGCAGATGATGTATTAAGACAAGGTGTTCAAGGTATATCAGATTTAATAGCTGTAACAGGAACAGTAAACCTTGATTTCGCAGACGTAAAAACAATAATGTTAAATACAGGTATGGCACATATGGGAATAGGTAGAGCATCTGGAGAAAACAGAGCTGAAGATGCAGCAAAACAAGCTGTACAAAGTCCATTACTTGAAACATCAATAGAAGGTGCTAGAGGAGTAATTATAAACATAACAGGTGGAGAAGATTTAGGATTACATGAAGTAAATACAGCTGCTGAACTTGTTCAACGCAGTGTAGACCCTGAAGCAAATATTATATTTGGTACAGTAACAGATCCAGAAATGAAAGATGAAATCCAAATAACAGTAATTGCAACAGGATTTGAAAAACCAGAATCAAGAATTTCATCAAGTGTAGATAATTTAGTAAGTTCAACATGGGATAAAAAAATAAATTCAATTCCATCTTCATCAGATATGAGTTCTTCACAAGGAGACTTAGATATACCAGCATTCTTGCGTAAAAATAAAAATAAAAACATGTAAAAAAATGGGAGAAATCTCATTTTTTTATTTGCTTTCATATACAAAATTCCACAATATTTTTAATATAAAAGATATATAATAAATCTCAAAAAGAAACAGGTGATTTATTATAACAATATATATAGACATTATATTTTTAGAAAATTTTATAATGAATTGCATAATACTATATGCGACGAGTATTATGTTAAAAATTAAAATAAAAATAATAAGAATGATAATTGCAAGCACTATAGGAAGCTGTTATGTTATAATTTTATATGTAACTAAAAATAATATATTTTCATCAATCATTTCAAAAATAATATTATCAATAATTATTGTATATATAACATTTAATCCACAAAATGCTGGTAAAATGTGGAAACAGGTATTGATGTTTTATTTAACGTCATTTGTATTTGGAGGAATTTCATTATATTTAATATATTTTCTTAAACCACAAGAAATATTAATAAAAAATGGAATATATGTAGGAAATTATATTCTAAAAGTAATATTATTAGGAGCAATATTAGCAGTAGTAATAATAAAGATATTTATAAAAATAGTAAAAACTAAACCACATTCAAAAGATTTATATTATACAATAAAATTTAGAATAGAAGAAAGTGAAATAGAAACTAAAGCAATGTTAGATACAGGAAATTTTGTAAAAGAGCCAATTACAAATGCACCAGTAGTAATTGTTGAAAGTAGTTTATTAGAAGAAGTGTTACCAAAAGAAATATTAAATAATTTAGAAGAAATATTAAGTGGGGATTTTAAAAATGTTCCAAAAGAAATACAAGAAAAATACTCACTAAAATTAAGATGTATACCATATAAATCATTAGGAAAAGAAAATGGAATGCTATTAGGAATAAAAATAAAACAAATAGAAATAGAAAAAGAAGATGAAAAATATATATTACAAAACCCAATAATAGGAATATATGATAAATCATTTACTAAAAGAGGAGAATATAGAGCATTACTTGGAATTAATGCTATTGAATAAATCATAAAAACATAAAATACTTAATAAATATAATTAAGTATTTTTATTTTTTTTATTAATAAAAAGCTATACAAAATAAAAAATTAGTTATATAATGTTATAAAATTAGGGAGAGTTTCTTCCAAAAATAAGAAAGGAATGAAATTTAATGGAATTAAAAAAAGTTTTAATAGGTATAGATGATTTAAAAGCAAAGGGAAATTTAGATATTGAAATTGAAGGATTAGATAGTAATTCAAAAAATATAAAAAAAGGATATATGTTTATTGCAATAAAAGGATTTAGTGTAGATGGACATAAATATATAGAAGATGCAGTAAATGCAGGAGCAAAAGTAGTATTGGTAGAAGAAGGATATGATTTAAAATCAATAAAACTTCCAGAAGATGTTACATTAATAATGACAAAAGATACAAGAAAAGCATTAGCAATATGTAGTTGTAACTTTTATGATAATCCATCAAGAAAATTTAAACTAATAGGGGTAACTGGAACAAAAGGAAAAACAACAACAACATTTATGATAAAATCAATATTAGAAAAAGCAGGATATAAAGTAGGACTAATAGGAACAATAGCAACATATATAAATGAAAAAATGATTTCTGAAAGCAGTAGAACAACACCAGAAAGTATAGAATTACAGAGAACATTTTCAAAAATGGTAGAACAAGGTGTTGAATATGTTGTAATGGAAGTTTCATCACAAAGTTTAAAATATCACAGAGTAGAGGGATGTCAATTTGATATAGTATTATTTACAAACTTTTCAGAAGATCATATAAGTGAAAAAGAACATCCTAATATGCAAGATTATTTTGAATCAAAATTAAAATTATTCAAAATGTGTGATAATGGAATAATAAATGTAGATGATTTACAAGTGTCAAAAATTCCAGCAATGTTTCCAGATAGAAAAATAATGACATATGGAATAGATAATGCATGTGAAGTATTAGCAAAAGATATAACAATAACAAATTCATATGTAGATTTTAGAGTAAAAATATCTGACAGAAATGAAAGAGTAAAAGTATGTATACCAGGAAGATTTAGTGTATATAACTCACTAGCTGCTATATGTGTTGCAAAAAAGATTGGAATACCATCTGACAAAGTTATAGAAGCACTAAGTGAAGTAAGAGTACCAGGTAGATCTGAAATGGTAGATAATGAAAAAGAAATACCAATAATGATAGATTATGCACATTCACCAGAAAGCTTACAAAATATATTATCAGCAGTAAAAAG
>CAKPPL010000048.1 GCA_934177555.1 uncultured Clostridia bacterium | reverse complement strand
GAATGTCCTTCATTCATATGATAAACTGTTGGTCTTAGTCCTAATCTTCTTAATAAGTTTACTCCACCCATTCCCAAGATTATTTCTTGTCTTATTCTCATTTCTTGGTCGCCACCATATAGTCTGGCTGTTGTATCTCTATCTTCTTCATTATTTATATCTACATCTGAGTCCAATAAATACAATTTTACTCTTCCAACATTTAATTCCCATACTTTTAAATATATTCTTCTTTTTGGAAATTTAATATATAGCATTAAATCATTTCCATCTATATCTTTTACAGGATTTATTGGTAAATCATATAAATTTAAGTTTCTATATTCTGGTCTTTGCATTCCATATCTATCTATTACTTGATTAAAATAACCATTTTTATATAATAAACCTACTGCTACTAGTGGAATACCTAAATCACTTGCTGATTTTAAGTGGTCTCCTGATAATATTCCTAGACCTCCTGAATATAATGCTATTGTTTGATCTAATCCATATTCTGCTGAGAAATATGCTATTAAATCATTTTTATTTTCTGGATATTTTTGAGCAAACCATGTATTTTTACTATTCATATATCCTGTAAAGTCATCAACTACTTTGTCATATTCTTTTAAAAATGATGAATCTTTTGCTACTTCTTCTAATTTTGATTGTTCTACTAATTTCAAAAATTTTACAGGATTTTTATTACATTTTTCCCATAAATCTAAATCTATTTTTTTGAATAGTCTTAAAAATTCAGTATTCCATGACCACCATAAATTATTAGCTATTTCTGTTATTCTTTCTATTCTTTTTGGTAGTTGTGGATTTACTGTTATTCTATTAAACACATACATTTTTATTCCTCCTAAGTTTCTTAATCTTTTTTCTTTACGTATTTTTACTTTTTTATTATCTACTAATTTATTGTTTTTGTCAATTCTTTTTTATAAAATACTACAAAATCATTTTGAATAAATTCAATATATTGACAAGACAAATATTTTTATGATAGTATAATTTTGCCTTTCTCTCAAGGGTAGAAAGGAGGCGTACTACATATAATGCGTAATTTACTAAAGATGTTAGCTTTGATTATTGTTTATCTTGTTATAAATGATAAAGAAAACTAGCAACAGACAAAAAAGACTAGGAACGGCAATTCCTAGTCTTTTTTTGCGTACTTTTATGCGTAACTTACTGCAATATTGCTATTGTTATTATACTATAGTTATTCTTATTTTGCAAGTATTATTTTATAATTATTTATTTATGAGCAATATGTGCACAATATTGCTTCTAGTCCAATATTTATATCTATTAATCCTATTTTGTATTTATAATCTAAATCTTCTAATTCTTGAATAATTTTTCTTAATTCAGACTTTTTAAAACTCTTTGCTTGAATTTTATATTTATTAACTAAAAATAATTGATTTGGTTTTAAATTTAAACTTTGTGCTATATCCATATTATACTCTGTTGCAAGTTTTACAAAATATAGTTTTTTTATATGATTATATAGTGTTATCAATATTTTTTGAATTGGTTCTTTTTCTGCAATGAGATTATGTAATACCATTATTGCTTCTTTTATTTTCTTTTGTCCTAAATTATCTGTTAAGTCAAAAATTACACTTTCAATTTTTTTAGTACACAATGCATCTATATCTTGTTTTTGAATTGTTCCTCCTGTTCCTGCATATTCTATCAGTTTCCTTATTTCATTTATTAAGTCTTGCATATTACAACCACAACATTCTATTAAATACTGTAATACATTTTCTGTTACATTTACTTTATATGCATCACAAATAACTTTTAAACGTTTTATTATTTGAAATGGCTTCTGTTCTTCAAAATTACATACTTTACCAATTTTTTCTATTGTATTATAAATTGAATTTTTTTCAATTTCATTTTCAATAAATACTAATACAACACTTTCATTTATGATATCAACATTTTCTTTTAGATATTCATTTATTTTATCTTTTAACTCTTTGCTCGCTCCCGTATTTCTACCTTTTACTTCTCTTTTAAAAATTCCTGTATTTTTAGCAATTATTAATTTCTTTTCATAGCCAAAAGCAGGTGTTTCTATATCTGCTATTAGTTCTTGAATATTATTCTCATCTATTATTACATAATTTATTCCTTTTACTTTTTCTCCAAAAGTTTTTTTGATTTTATTTACTTGTTGCTCTAATAAAAATATTTCTTCTCCATATAGTAAATATATTCCTGTTATTTGACTTGAATTTATCTGTTTCTCTAATTCTTCTATTTTTAGCATTACTATTTCCTCATTATAATTCTAAATACTTCTGCAACACTCCATGCTTGTGCCACTGCACCTTTAGGTAAATATGGCTTTTTTGAATCATATATTTCTGCAATACTTCCTAGACATCCTCTTTGTTCTATTTCTTTTGAAAATGTTTTAGTAACATTTTGTATAAATTCTTCTAATATTTTTTCATATTCTTGTTTTTCTGTTTTTGTTTTACATTTTGCTATAATATTTTTTAATGAATTGTAATATAATCCTAAAAGCCATGTCCATGTAATTCCTTGATGATAACTAAAATCTCTCTTAAATGGACTTCCTTCATAAATTTCTATATAATTTTCTTCACCTTTAGCTAATGTTTTTAATCCATAATTATTTAATAATTTTTTAGAAACTGTATTTATCATTTCCTTTGCTTCATTTGATGAAGGGTTTAATACTTGATATGTAAGAGATATTGCAAATAATTGATTTGGTCTTATTTTATTGTCACCTAAAACATCATATAAGCATTTTCTTTTTTTATTATAAAATTTACTTTCAAAGGATTTTTTACATTTGTCTGCTAATTTAGCATATTCTTTAGACTTATCTTTTTCTTTATTTTTTATTGCTAATTCTTCTATAATTTTTAATGCATTATACCATAATGCATTTATTTCTACTGCTTTTCCATTTCTAGGTGTTGCCGGAATGCCTTCATATTTTGCATCCATCCATGTATTTTGAGTATTTTCTGTACCTGATACTACCAATCCATCTATATCAACATATATATTATTATCATCTAAATCAATACCCTCTTGATAATTAATTATTATACTTTGTAATTTAGGATATATTTCTTGCATGATAAATTCGTAATCTTCTGTATATTCTAAATATTTTTTTACTTGTTCAAATAATAATAATGATGCATCAACACTATTATATAATGGTCTACTCTCATCTTCTGAATATGCATTTGGTATTAGTCCAAATTTTATATCTCTTACACATGTTTTTAATATTTTTTTGGCAATATTAAAACGTTTTGGTATTAATACCAATCCTTCAAAAGATATTAATGTATCTCTCATCCAGTCTAAAAACCATGGATATCCTGCAATTATTGAATATGTACCAAATAATGGTCTTTTTATAATAAAATTATCTGCTGCTATTAAAAATGTTTTTATTAATTTTTCTTTTTCTATTTCTTCTTCAGTTTTTTCTCTATCACTATTATCAATTAATAATGAATCATTAAACATTACTCCTAATCTTATTATTTCATCTGTTATTATTTTTTTTGCATTTAATTCTTCTATATTGTCTTCTAATGAACATATAACCGAAATTTCTTTTTCTTCAAATGGTTTTAATTCTATTTCAAATCTTCCTGGCACAACATGATTTTCTTCTGCTTCAAAACCTCTTTTTTGTTCTTCTATATAAAACATATTATGAAATATATCATTATAGTGTTGAACATATTGACCTTCAGAAATATTCATATATATCGGTCTATTGTTATCTATTTTTATTTCTATTTTTTCTCCATGTATTTTTTGCTCTATATTATATGATTTGTCTTTATTTATTCCATGTACATCTCTAAAATTCATTATAGGTGCTAATATTATTTTTGATGCTTTTTCACCATTTTTTATTTTATAATATATGGCAACTGTATTTTTGAAATGTTCCATACAAATTACTTTTGTTATTTCTGTATTTTCTACTTTATATGCAAATATCGGCATATAGTCTTTGATAAAACTTTCTTGAAATTTATACCCTTGTGATATGTAATTTTTTCCTACATTTGTAAATAAATCATATTTTTTGCCATCAATTTCTATACTTTCATCTATTTTAGATAATATTAACGTTCTTTGAGCTGGTGGTAGTATTGGTGCTACTAACAATCCATGATATTTTCTTGTATTTGCTCCTATTATTGTTGATGAAGCATATCCTCCAATTCCATTTGTTATAATCCATTCTTTTGTTAATGCATCTTCTAAGTTAAATTCTTCTTTAGCAAATTTCATAATTTTCTCCTTCTAAACTTTTTTTCTATTTTTTTCTTCTGATTCTTTTATTGATTGTATTCTGTCACTATATTTTGCACTAAATTTACTTTGTTTTCTGTTATTTTTTGCCTTTGCTTTTCCGTCAATTCCCTTTTTATTAAGTTTCTTATCAATTTTTGCCTTATCTTTTTTCAATTTATTAATTCTTTTGTCTGATTTTAATTTTGCATTTAACATCATATATTCTGGGTCATTTTCTCTATCTTGAAATTTCATGTCATCACAAATTAAAGTTATTGCAGATTCAGCAACTAAATAAGGATCATGTCTTATTTTTCCATCAATGATTGTTGAAATATTTTTCTTTATAAATTTTATCTTTTTTAGAATCGGATCATTTAGATCTTGTTCTACTAAATCTGAACCCTCTTTATTATACATTTTTATATATTCTGGTATTACTTCACCTGTATCATATATACAATAATCTATTATTCCTTCTCCACAATGTTCTATTATTGCTTTAACATGGTCTGCAACTGAATAATCATCTGTTTGACCTGGTTCTGTCATTATATTGTTTACATATATTTTTATGGCTTTACTTTCTTTTATTGCTTTTGCTACACCACTTACTAATAAATTTGGTATTACATTTGTATATAAGCTTCCTGGACCTATTATTATACTATCAGCTTCTTTTATTGCTTTTATTACACCTTCTGCTGGTCTACAATTTGATGGGCTTAAAAATACTCTACTAATTTTTGTCATTTTATCATTTACTATTTCTGGAATTTTATCTTTTTCTTTTACTATATAACCATTTTCTAATTCAGCACATATTGTCATTTCTTCTGAAGTTACAGGTAATACATTTCCTATAACATTAAAAATTTTATTACTTTTTTCTATTGCTTCTGTTTCGTTTCTATATAATTCCATCATCGCTGTAAAATATATATCTGAAAATTTTAGTCCTTTTATTCTACTATTTTGCATTTCATGATTTAATAAATCTCCTAAATATCCATTTTCATCATTTGATAATGCTGCTATACTTTCTTTTACTTCTTCTAATGGTAAAGTTGTTTCTAATGCTGCTCTTGAATGATTAGGAATTTTCCCATATTCTGATACTGCTACAATAGCTGTTATATTATTTGTATATTTTTTTATACCTGTTAATACTGTATTTAGTCCTGCTCCACCACCTATTACAACTATTTTTGGTCCTCTATCATAAATAGTTTTATCAAATATTAAAGAATTTACATTTACATTCTTTTTATTTTTCATTCTATCATCTGTTGCTTCTATAAATAATTCCATATTTCTTTTATTTATAGAGATCAATCCTAATACAATGCATGTAAAACCTATTACAAATACTATTATTACTTTTCCTGCATCAGAAAATTGCATTTCTTTTTGTACTAGTATTTTAGCTATTCCATAACATGTTAATACTATTCCTACTAATATTAAAAATATCCATCTTTTCATTTTTGAACTTGATTTAAACCAATGTAATATACCTTTCATTTTTTCCTCCATTTTTAGATTATTTCTATTTCTGTTTCTATATTTTTACCAAATTTATTATATACTTGTTCTTTTGTATATTCTATTAAGTTGATAACATCTTTTGCACTTGCATTTCCTTTGTTTATTATAAATCCTGCATGTTTTTCAGATATTTGTGCTCCTCCAATTTGGTATCCTTTTAATCCACATTCATCTATTAGTTTTGCTGTTATAAAATCTGTTCCTCTTTTAAATGTACTACCTGCACTTGGATATTCTATTGGTTGTTTTTCTTTTCTATATGTAGCATATTCATCCATTTTACTCTTTATTTCTTCCTTTTTTCCTTTTGATAATTGAATTTCTGTTTCTAATATTACATTTCTGTTTTGTGTAAATATGCTTTTTCTATATTCAAATTTTGCTTCTTCACTTGATATTTTATTTATTTGTCCTTTAGAAGTTATATATGTTATTGTTTTTACTATATCTTTCATTTCAGTTCCATGTGCTCCTGCATTCATTCTTATTGCTCCACCTATTGTTCCAGGAATTCCTGAAGCAAATTCAAAACCTTCTATTTCTTTTTGATATAGTTTTTGTGCAATTTCTCCTATTTTATTCCCACTACCCAAAATTATTTTAAAGGTATTTTCTTCTTTTTCTATTATTTCAAATTTCTTTATTTCAATTTTTAAAACTATTCCTTTTATTCCTTCGTCATTAATTAATAAATTACTACCATTTCCTATTATTGTTATTGGAATATTATTATCTCTTGAAATCTTTAGAATTTCTTCTAATTCTTCTACATTCGTTATTTTTATTAATGCTTCTGCTGGTCCTCCAATTTTAAAACTAGTATAATTTTTCATTGGCTCATTGTATTTAATTTTGTCCTTAGATATTGTTGTCTTTTCTAATATTTCTTGAATATTCACTATTAATATCTTTCCCTCCTAATAGTATTTTAGTTTACTGTACATCCTCTACTTGGTACTATTTTTTCATTTCCTTTACTATCTTTTGCATATATCCATAAATAATAATTTCCTTTTTCTTGTGGAATATCTGTTATGATATTATTTATTGGTACATTTTTTTGAAAACTCTTTTTGTCTGGTTCATTTAGTAGTTTAGTCCATGCATATTTTAATTCTGTTATGTCATTTGTTGATGTTACTGATACTGTTACAGATGTCACCGTACCAGAATATATATTTATCTCAATTGGATCTTTTGTATTTTCTATTGAAGATGTATATAGTGGTTCTTTTCTAGATGTTACATATAATGTTGCATTCATTACTTCGCCTGTTTTGTAATTAATTATATAATTATCCATTTCTATATTTTTAGTAATTGATTCATCTGTAGAATCACTTTCTGTTTTAGCAAATCCCATCTTTTTTAAGTCTGCTTTTTCTAATATATAATATTTTTCAGTAATATCTTCTGAATTATAGTTAATTTTTAAAGATATTGTTGAATATTCATTACTTTTACTACTATTTATTCTATCTATTACTTTTTGTACTTCTTCTATAGATGTTGCAGAACCTATAAGATAATTGGTATCATTTGTTTTTTGATATAATGCATAATTTTCTAAAACTGCTTGTTGGATCATTTTTATTTCTGATTTTCTCGCTTCTGCTCTTGAGTCTTTTAATGCTTCTACTCCAGAATATGTAGAAACTGATGCAATTATAATTAAAATTATAATTGTTATAGCTAATGCTATTAATGTTATACCTTTATTATCTTTCATTTTTCTTTCCTTTCGTTTACCTATATTTTAATCTTTTCTTTTTAGTTTTTTCCTTTCTAAATCTTATCATTTTTTTCCTAATTTTACAATAATTTTTGATAAATCTCTTTCAAATTTATGTTTTTTATTGTATAATATATGTGTAATGCTTAATTTTAGCATAAAGGGGGAATTTTTATGTGGCAAATATGGTTGCTTGCATCAGGAGTTTTTTTCGTAATAGAAATTTTCACAGTAGGATTTTTAATTTTTTGGTTAGGTATTGCTAGTTTGTTTGCAATGATTGTTAGTTTCTTTACATCTAACATTATTATTCAAACTTCTGTATTTGTAATCTTTTCAGGTTTACTTATATTTGCAACAAGACCTTTAATTAAAAAATTTGACAAAAATGATACAGTACCTACTAATGTATATTCAATTATTGGCAAAAAAGCAGTAGTTATTGAAGATATTAATTGGGCAAATGGAACTGGTCAAATAAAATTACAAGGTGAAGTTTGGTCTGCAAAAACAACTGACAATATAAACATTCCTAAAGGTAGTGAAGTTGAAATTGAAAAAATTGAAGGTGTTAAAGCTTTTGTTAGACCATTAAAAATAGTTTCAAAACAAAATTAGGTATTAATATTTATTTATATAATAGACAAGATTACTTGTCAAAAGGAGGAAATTATGTACTTTTTACTTGCATTACTTATTATAATAGTAATTATAGCAGTTAAATCAATTAAAGTCGTTAGACAATCTGAGGTTTATATTATAGAAAGATTAGGTAAATTTCATAAAGTTGCTGATGCCGGTCTTACTATAATCATTCCATTTTTTGATCGTGTTAGAAGTGTTGTAAGCTTAAAACAACAAACTATGGATGTTCCACCTCAAGGAGTTATTACTAAAGATAATGTAACAATAACAATAGATACTGTTGTGTTCTATCAAATTACAGATCCTGCAAAAGCAGTTTATGAAATTCAAAGTCTAAAAAAAGGTATTGAATATTTAGCTATTACAACAATACGTGATATTGTTGGTAAAATGGATTTAGATTCAACATTTAGTTCAAGAGATGGTATAAATGCCCAATTAAGAACTATACTTGATGATGCTACTGACAGATGGGGATGTAAAATAGATAGAGTTGAAATTAAAGATATTACACCTCCTGCAGATATTAGAGATGCAATGGAAAAACAAATGAATGCAGAAAGAAATAAAAGAGCTTTAATTCTTGAAGCTGAAGCTC
>CAKPPL010000047.1 GCA_934177555.1 uncultured Clostridia bacterium | reverse complement strand
ATCATATATAGAAGTTCCAAAAGAAACAAAAAATGGAGATTATTCATTTCCATGTTTTAGACTTGCAAAACAACTAAAAAAAGCTCCTCAAGTAATAGCACCTGAAATAAAAGAAAAAATAAAAATAGATGAAAATATAGTGTCAAAAATAGACGTATTGGGTGGATATTTAAACTTTTATATAAATAAGCAAAATTTGACTCAAAATGTATTAGGAGAAATATCAGAGCAACAAGAATATGGAAAGTCAGAATTAGGAAAAAATAAAAATATTGTTATAGATTATTCAGCACCTAATATAGCAAAGCCATTTCATATAGGCCATTTACGTTCAACAGTAATAGGTGCAGCATTATATAATATATATAAATATTTAGGATATAAAGTTACAGGAATAAATCATATAGGAGATTATGGAACTCAATTTGGAAAATTAATAGAAGGTTATAAATTATGGGGAAAAGAATATGATATAGACAAAGATCCTATAAATGAATTAACAAAGATATATATAAGAATAAATGAAGCTTGTAAAAATGATGAAAAAGTTTTAGAAGATTGCAGAAATAATTTCAAAAAATTAGAAGATGGAGATCCATATTGCACTGAAATCTGGAAAAAATTCAGAGAACTAAGTTTAAAAGAATTCCAAAAAGTATATGATTTACTAGGAAGTAAATTTGATTCTTGGAATGGAGAAGCATTTTATTCAGATAAAATGCAAGAAGTAATAGATATACTTGAAAAATCAGGTAAATTAATAGAATCTCAAGGAGCAAAAGTAATAGATTTAGAAGAAAAAGGAATAAATACACCATGTATTATACAAAAAACAAATGGTTCAACAACATATGCAACAAGAGATTTAGCTGCTATATTATATAGAGCAAGAACATATGATTTTGACAAAGCTTTATATGTAACATCATATGAACAAGTACTTCATTTTAAACAAGTATTTGAAGTAGCCAAACTATTAGGAATTGATGAAAAATATACTAATGGATTAGAACATGTTTCATTTGGAATGGTATTATTACCAACAGGAAAAATGTCAACAAGAGAAGGAAATGTAGTAAAATTAGACGACTTGCTTAATGAATCAATTTCAAGAGCTAAAAAAATAATAGAACAAAAAAACCCTGAATTAGATGACAAAGACGAAGTTGCAAAAAAAGTAGGAATTGGAGCTGTAATTTTTAACGATTTATCAAATAGTAGAATAAAAGATGAAATATTTGATTGGGATGAAATACTAAATTTTCAAGGAGAAACAGGACCATATATCCAATATACATATGTGCGTACAAAAAGCTTATTAGAAAAAGCAGGAAATATACCAAATATAAAAGAAATAGATGTAAATTATTTACTTGATGATTATTCACAAAAAGTTTTAAAATTAATATATGATTTTGAGGATGTATTAATACAAGTTACAGAAAAAAATGAGCCATCTATATTATCAAGATTTTTAATAGAATTAGCAAAAGCATATAGCAATTTTTATAATGAAAATAAAGTAATTGTAGAAGATAAAGATATAAAAAATGCAAGAATCTATTTGACATATGCTGTTAGCAAAGTATTAAAGGCAGGAACAGAATTACTAGGAATTCAATTACCAGATAAAATGTAAAAATAAATAACTAGTCTTACCCAAATGGTAGGACTAGTATTTTTTAGTCTAAAGATAAAGTGCTTTCAAGAGCTAGTTTTATCATATTATTAAGACCTGTTTGTCTTTGCTCAGGAGTAGCAATTTCTTTTATATATTTAGAATCAACAACACTCATTAAACAAGATGCTTTTTTATTTAAAATTTTTGCAACATAGAATAATGCAAAAGCTTCCATTTCAGCACTTATTGGATTAAAGTCATTTGGTACTCTTGATAAAAATTGATTTACATCAGTCATATAAACATCAAAACAATCAGTACAAACAGTATTTCCTGTGTAGATATTAATATCATTTTTTTTAGCAGTATCACATATAATAGAGTTTAATTCACTATTACTAGATACAATATGAGAGGCTTCATTATTTAAAGTTAAAGCAAAATTACTTTCTGAAAAAGTATTTTGAGCAAGAATAATATCAAATAATTTTAACTCAGGTTTATAAGCTCCACATGATCCAATGCGTATGATATTTTCAACATCATAAAATTTAAATAATTCATAAGAATAAATTCCCATACTTGGCATTCCCATTCCAGAAGCCATTACAGTAATTTTTTTGTTTTTATAAAAACCTGTATATGCATACATACCTCTAACAGAATTTACTAATTTTGCATCACTTAAAAAATTATCTGCAATATATTTAGCTCTAAGAGGGTCTCCTGGCATTATTACAGTTTTGGCGATTTCGCCTAAATTTGCTTCATTATGTGGTGTAGACATATTATACCTCCTTATAATAATATAATAGATTATACCAGTAAAAAAAATCTAATGCAATAATTTACACAAAAGACACAAAAAATAAATATGTTGATAACAAAATGTATATAAAATCATAACGTAAAATGAAAGGAAAATATGATATGAGAAAAAATGATTTAATGATAATTGAAAATTGTTTAGAAAGTAAAGAAGATAAATTAGATGCAGGTGATGAGCCGTTTGAAAAATTGATGTTTTTTTATGAATCTGCATTAAATCAATTAGAAACACAAATGAATATAATAAAAAGAGAATTTAAAATAATGTATAATTATGATTTGATTGACCATGTCACATCAAGAATAAAAGAACCTAAAAGTATAATTAAAAAAATGGATAAAAAAGGATATGAAAAAACATATATAAATTTAATAGAAAAAATTAATGATATTGCAGGACTAAGAATAGTATGTAATATAAAAGACGATATATTTTTTATAAAAAATTTAGTAAAAGAAATTCCAGATATACATGTTTTAAAAGAAAAAGATTATGTAACAACACCTAAAAAAAGTGGATATTCAAGCTATCATATGATAGTAGAAGTGCCAGTAAAACTTGCAAAACAAACTATATATGTAAAATGTGAGATACAAATAAGAACATTAGCAATGGATTTTTGGGCAAGTTTTGAACACAAAGTAAAATATAAAGCTGAATATGAGGTTGATAAAAATATGTCAAAAGAATTATTAAATTGTGCAAAAACAATAAATAAATTTGATGATAAAATTGCCAAAAAATATGTTAATATATCAAACTAAAGAGCTTTTTTATTATAAACCTCTTGACAGTTTACAATAATAATTATAAAATATAAGTGGTTGAAAAAATATATTAAAAAACAAATAAATAAAATATATATTTATTCGAACATTGAAAACTTAATAAGAAAGAGGTGTATATTGATTATGGATATTTTAATCAAATTAGCCACTGTCTTAATCTCATTAGCAATAGGTATACCAGTAGGAATGGTAATAAGAAAGAAAATTGCAGAATCTAAAATAGAAGGTGCAGAAAAAGAAGCTGCAAGATTAGTTGAACTAGCAAAAATAGATGCAGAAAATCTAAAAAAAGAAGAAATCTTTAAAGCAAAAGAAGAAATAATGAATGCTAGAGCAGAGCTTGATCAAGAGATTAAAGAAAGAAGAGGCGAAATACAAAAACAAGAATCAAGAATTATCCAAAAAGAAGAAAATTTAGAAAGACGTTCAGATAATTTTGAGAAAAAAGAAAGAGATTTAGAACGTGAAGAAAAAGAACTAAAAGAAAAAGAACAAGAAGTAGAAGAACTATACACAAAACAAAGAGAAGTTCTTCAAGAAATTGCAAAACTAAGTGAAGAAGAAGCTAAAAAACAATTACTAGAAGTAGTAGAACAAGAAATAACAGCAGAAAAAGCAACTGTTATAAGAGAATTAGAACAAAAAGCAAAAGAAGAAGCAACAAAAAATGCTAGAGAAACAATTAGTTATGCAATACAAAAATGTGCTGCAGATCATTCAGCAGAAACAACAGTATCAATAGTTGCACTACCATCAGATGATATAAAGGGAAGAATCATTGGTAGAGAAGGAAGAAATATAAAAGCATTAGAAACATTAACAGGAATCGATTTAATAATAGATGATACACCTGAAGCCGTAATTTTATCAGGTTTTGATCCATTAAGAAGAGAAGTTGCAAGAATAGCACTTGAAAAATTAATTGATGATGGAAGAATTCATCCTGCAAAAATAGAAGAAATGGTTGAAAAAGCTAAAGAAGAATTAGCAGCAACAATAAAATCAGAAGGAGAAAGAGCAGCATTAGAAACAGGAGTAATGGGATTAAATCCAGAATTAATAAAATTAATAGGAAAATTAAAATACAGAACAAGTTATGGACAAAATGTTTTAAATCACTCAATAGAAGTATCAAACTTAGCAAGAATTATGGCAGAAGAACTTGGACTAGACCCAAAACTTGCTAGAAGAGCTGGATTATTACATGATATTGGAAAAGCATTAGACCATGATATGGAAGGAACACACGTAGAAATAGGTGTAGATATATTGAAGAAATTCAAAGAAAATCCATTAGTTATAAATGCAGTTGAAGCTCATCATGGAGATGTTGAACCACAAACCTTAGAAGCTGTTTTAGTACAAGCAGCTGATGCAATATCAGCATCAAGACCAGGAGCAAGAAGAGAAACATTAGAAGCATACATAAAAAGACTAGAAAGTCTTGAAAGTATAGCAGATTCATTTAATGGGGTTGAAAAATCATTTGCAATTCAAGCTGGTAGAGAAATTAGAATAATAGTAAAACCAGATAAAATTTCAGATGATCAAATGACATTACTTGCAAGAGATGTATCAAAACGTATTGAAGAAGAAATGGATTATCCAGGACAAATAAAAGTAAATGTTATTAGAGAAACAAGGGTAGTTGATTACGCTAAATAGTAAAAAACTTATAAGGACAAAATGGTCTTTATAAGTTTTTTTATATGTGTTGACAAAACATTTGTTTTAAAATATAATCAAAAAGAGTGTGATAATATGGAAAGACAAATTTTACATGTAGATGTAAACAATGCATTTTTAAGTTGGACAGCAGTTGATATGCTAAAAAAGGGAGCAGAAATAGATATAAGAGAAATACCAGCAGTAATAGGTGGAGATGAAAATAGAAGAGCAGGAATAGTTTTAGCAAAAAGTCCTAAAGCTAAAATATTTTCAATTTCTACTGGAGAAACACTATATCAAGCAAGGCTAAAATGTCCACAATTACAAGTATATCCTATGGATTACAAATTATATAAAAAATGCTCAAATGATTTATATAATTTATTATTAGAATATACAGATAAAATAGAAAGATTTAGTATAGATGAATGTTTTTTAGATTTAACTGAATATTTAATGGAAGAAAGTTTGTTACAAAAAGCATATGAAATCAATAAAAGAGTAAAACGAGAACTAGGTTTTACAGTAAATGTTGGTGTAGCACACAATAAATTGTTGGCAAAAATGGCATCTGATTTCACAAAGCCGGATAAAGTACATACATTATTTGAAGATGAAATAAAAACTAAAATGTGGACTTTGCCAGTATCAGAATTATTAATGTTAGGTAAGAAAACAATACCTAAATTATATAATATGAGAATAAAAACAATAGGAGATTTAGCACAAACAGACAAGAAATTACTTATAAAAAAATTTGGAAAACATGGATTAATGATGTGGGAATATGCAAATGGAATAGATAATTCACCTGTTAATTATAAAAAAGAAAAGCCTAAAGGAATAGGGAATTCTACAACATTACCAGTAGATATAAATAATATAGAAAAACTAGAAGAAGTATTATTAACTATAACAGAACAAGTAACATATAGATTAAGACAATATAATTTACTAGCAAATGTAGTAAATGTACAACTAAGAACAAACAATTTTGAAGATAAGTCACATCAGAAAAAATTAATAGGGCCAACATCTAATACTAGAGAAATATATAATCTGGCAAAAGAATTATTAATAGAAATGTATGTGCCAGGAACTCCAATTAGATTAATAGGAATGAGAGTAGATAATCTAATAGAAAAAGAAGACATGCAAATGTCATTGTTTGATAATATTCAAAATCAGAAACAAGATAAATTAGATAAAGTAGTAGATGAACTAAAACATAAATATGGATATAATAGTATAAAAAGAGCAGGCAATTTAGATAACAAAATTAAATTAAAAGAAATATAAAATTGAAAAAATATAATAAATATGATAATATATAAATTGTAAAATGGAGGGGATAAAATGAAGAAAAAAATAGTAGTAAGTATTGCAGTAATATTAGTGTTGATATTAGGAGTAATAGTAGGAATAACAATAGTAAACCAAAATAAAGTAAAACCAGAAGATATATTGGAAAAATACATAGAAAAAACCAATGAACAAAATTATAAAGAAATGTATCAAATGTTAACAGAAGAGGCAAAAAAACAAATATCAGAAGAAGACTTTATAAAAAGAAATGAAAATATCTATGAAGGCATAGAAATGTCAAATATGGAGATAAAAATAACTAATATTGAAAAAGAAAAAGACGCAACTTCAAAAATATCATATACAGAAAAAATTAACACAGCAGCAGGAAAAATAGAATTTTCAAATATAGTAAGGTTATCTAAAAATAAAGAAAAAGGCTATTTAATTAATTGGAATTCAAGTTTAATATTTCCTCAATTAGGAACAAATGATAAAGTAAGAATAAAAACAGTTTCTGCAAAAAGAGGAGAAATAACAGATAAAAATGGTAATATTTTAGCAGGAGAAGGAGAAGTTTCGTCAATTGGAATAGTGCCTGGAAAACTTGGAGAAAACAAAGAAAATTCAATAAAACAAATTTCTGAAATATTAGGGATATCAGAAGAAAATATAAATAAATCTTTATCATCAACATGGGTAAAAGACGATTCATTTGTACCAATAAAAAAAGTATCAAAAAGTGAAACAGAATTAAAAGAAAAATTACTTCAAATACCAGGAATAAAAATAACAACTACAAAGTCAAGAGTATATCCATTAGGTGAAGCAGCAGCACAATTAATAGGATATGTTCAAAACATAACAGCAGAAGAATTAAAAAATAATCAAGATAAAGGTTACACAAGTAATAGTGTAATAGGTAGAGCTGGATTAGAAAAACAGTATGAAGAAAGACTAAAAGGAACGGATGGACTAGAAATATATATTGAAAACGAAAATGGAGAAAAAAAGGCAGAAATAGCAAAAATAGATGTACAAAATGGAGAAAACATAAAATTAACAATAGACTCAGAAATACAACAAAAATTATATGAAGAGTTAAAAAATGACTCAGGCTTTTTTGTAGTAATGCAACCAGAAACAGGAAAATTATTAGCATTAGTAAGTACACCATCATATAATCCAGAAAAATTTGTATTAGGAATGTCAACAGAAGAATGGAATCAAATAAAAGAAAATAATCAAAATCCACTTACAGCAAGATATTTGCAAAGTTGGTGTCCAGGTTCTACATTTAAACCAATAACAGGTGCTATAGGTTTAACAAGTGGTTCATTGAGTGAAGAAGATACATTTTCATATAATGGATTAAGTTGGAAAAAAGATAACTGGGGTGAATATGATATAACAACATTAACAGCTTATAATGGAGCAAAAAATTTAAGAAATGCTTTAATACATTCAGATAATATTTATTTTGCACAAGCAGCATTAAAAATAGGAAAAGATAATTTTGTAACAGGACTTAAAAAAATAAAATTTGGAGAAGATATAGAATTTCCATTAACATTATCAAAATCTCAATATTCAAATAATGATAATATATCAACAGAAAAAGTTTTAGCAGATAGTGGATATGGACAAGGAGAAATATTAGTAAATCCTATACATATGGCATCAATATATTCAGCATTTGCTAATGATGGAAATATGTTAAAACCACAAATAGAAGAGAAAAACACTAAAGAATACTTAATAGAAAATGCATTTTCAAAAGAAGCTGCAAATATTATAAAAAATGATTTAATACAAGTAGTAGAAAATGAAGAAGGAACAGCCAAAGATATGAAAGTCGCTGGAAGAACTATTGCTGGAAAAACTGGTACAGCAGAATTAAAAGGCTCAAAAGATGCACAAGCTGATGTATTAGGTTGGTTTGACTGTTTCTCAACAGATTCAAATGATAATCAATTATTAGTAATAAGTATGGTTGAAAACGGAAGAAGTTTAGGAGGAAGTCATTATTTAATAAAGAAAATAAAAACACTATTTTAGGAAAAAAGTACAGCTAAAACGGAAGAAAACAAAAAAATCCTTATTTAGCTGTATTATTTTGTTGACAAGTCTGGATAAATATGTTAAAATAGATAACTGTAATCCGCTTAGTCAAGGTAACTAAAAGTTATGAATAAATAACTACCTTTATTTAAGGATTAGCGAGTATACGAAAAAGGGAGGTGCATTTTAAATGTACGCAGTAATTGAAAGTTGTGGAAAACAATACAAAGTTTCAGAAGGAGATGTAGTATTTTTCGAAAAATTAGATGCTCAAGAAGGAAAAAAAGTTACATTTGATAAAGTAGTTTTAGTATCTGATGAAGGAAAAGTACAAGTAGGAGCTCCTTATGTAAAAGGACTTAAAGTAGAAGGAAAAGTAGTTTCACATGGTAAAGGTAAAAAAATCATAGTTTTCAAAATGAAAGCTAAGAAAAATGAAAGAACAAAACAAGGACATAGACAACCATATACTAAAGTTGAAATTACAGCAATAAAAACACCTGCTAAAAAAGCAGAAAAAGCTGAAAAAGTTGAAACAAAATAATTAAGATTTTTAAGAGAAAAAATATAAGTGAGAAATCACAAAAGTCAGTGAATAACAGGCTATATTAAAACCGAAAGGAGTGAGAAGAATGGCACATAAAAAAGGTCAAGGTAGTATCAAGAACGGTAGAGATAGTGAATCTAAGAGACTTGGTGTCAAAAGAGCTGATGGTCAAT
>CAKPPL010000046.1 GCA_934177555.1 uncultured Clostridia bacterium | reverse complement strand
AACCTATGACCCTCTGCTTGTAAGGCAGATGCTCTCCCAGCTGAGCTAAGCGACCATGTCTTTCGACAATGCTTAGTATACTATTTTTTTTTACTAATGTCAATACATTTTTGTAAAAAAATTAAAAAAATTTAAAATTCATATAAAAAGAAAGAATAATTAGGGTTATATGTATATGTAAAAGTACCATCATATATAGAATTAGATTCATTAGAAAGAGGAATTTTTAAATATATAGGACATTTAAACTTATTACCAAGATTATTTTCTATATATATACTAAAACTTAAAGTACAACTTAAGTCATTCAATACGATATTGCAATTTTTTAAAAGAGAGCCATCATGAGTTAATGAATTATTAGTATTAGATAAAGTATAATTATCTAATATTTTTGAATTGACATAGCTTAAAGTTATTGGATTTGCACAATTATTAAATAAAATAGGATTAGAATAATCAATTTCATTATCAGAAGAAATTGAAAAATCCAAACTATTATTAATTATATTATCAGGATTGACTTTAGATGTAGCAAAATCATTTAAACTTTTATAATATAAATTTGGAGTTCCTAAAGAAGGTTTTTCATTAAATGAAATATCTTTTATAGAAACGGACTTTAAAGTATTTTTCAAAGTGAAATCAGTTGTTGAATTATTTATAAAAATTGCTATATCAGTAAATTGTGATAAATTATTTATAGTAGTTGTAGAATTAGAATTGATTATAGAGTCAGAATCACAAGTACTAAATAAAACAATTTTATCAATTTTGAAAATATCTGAAATATTATTACTGTAAAGATTTTCTACATAACTTTCTAAAGAAAGTTTGTTAGAAAATACGCTATATACAATATTTACAAAAAATATTAATACAAATAGTAAAACAATTATAATACAATTTAAAACCAAATTTTTTTTATGCATGACAAACTCCTTCATCAATAATATAGTATAAAAAAATAATTAAAGCAAGTACAAAATAAAAATTCCAAAAATTAAAATTGACAAAAATCGATAATAATATTAAAATTATACTAGGTGATAGTATGATAACCAAAGAAAAGAAAAAAATTTTTGTAGGTATGATAATAATTTTATTACTACTAATTATATATATTATTTATAATATATATTCCAATAAAATAGTATCATATGCAAGTAATGATAATGTTGACATTCAAATATCAAATGCACAAAAAGTTGATATAGAAAATATTATAAAACAAAAACAGCAAAGTAGTAAAGAAGAAATATTAGTAGAAGAAACAGATTTAGAATATATAACAGAATACAAAAATAATAAAGAACTACCTAAAGGAACGATTCAAGTTGCGCAAGAGGGAAGAAGTGGACTACAACAGGTCACAATAAAAAGAACTACACAACCAGATGGGGAGATAAAAGAAGAACAAATAAATTCTATAATAATAAAATCAGCAGTAAATAAAATAGTAGAAATTGGAACATCTACTAATACATATAGCACAAAAATAACAAAAGGAAGTAATGCATATGTAACATCAGACAGAGCAAATATCATGAGAG
This sequence comes from uncultured Clostridia bacterium, assembly GCA_934177555.1. Lineage (GTDB taxonomy): Bacteria > Bacillota > Clostridia > TANB77 > CAG-508 > CAG-269. The sequence continues at coordinate 7,807 of CAKPPL010000046.1, read as the reverse complement.
AAAATAGTTTACAAAGTGAAAAGATTACCACAATAAAAAAAGATACAGAAGTAAAAGTAATAGAAATTAATGATGATTGGTGTAAAATATCAACAAATAGTAAAATTGGATGGATAAAAATAGAAAATATTACTAGTAAAAATCCAAGCAAAACATATGAAGAAGAAAAAAATACAATATCACCAATAAGTTTTGAGATGGAGTTAAATAAACCAAGTGGATTAACATTAGAACAATTTCAAAAGGTATTAACAGATTCAAAAGATGTAAATAAAATATTTAGTGAAAATGCAGAGTATTTTTATTATATAGAAAAACAATATAATATAAATGGAATATTTATAGCATCAATAGGAATACATGAAAGTGCGTGGGGAACTTCAAGAATATCTGCAAATAAAAAGAATTTGTTTGGATATGGAGCATATGATTCAAGCCCTTATAATAGTTCATACAATTTTACAACATATTCAGAAGGAATAGACTTAATTGCACGTGTTATGGTTAAATACTATTTAAATCCAAAAGGAACAGCAATATATGGTAATGAAATAGCAAATGGAAAATATTATAATGGTAATACATTATCAGCAGTAAATAAAAAATATGCAACAGATAAAAACTGGGCAAACAAGGTATATAAATACATGGAATATCTGTATAAAAAAATTTAAAAAATAGCGAGAATATTCTTGCTATTTTTTAAATTGTAGTGTATGATATATAGGTATAAATCATACAAATATGTGTAATTATGAACTTTGAGGAGGATTGTAATATAAATATGAAAAAAGTAGTAGCAATAATATCAATAATATTAATAATATTAGCCTTTGGAATAAATCAAGTATATGCAGAAACAAATATTATAGACAAACAAAGTGAAAGTCAATTAATAAAAATAAAAGAAAATGCTGCTAAATCATTAGATGATTATAAAGCAAAATATGGGTCAGATGCATATGGACTAACAGCGTATATATTAAATATAATAAGAATATATAGTATACCTTTCTGCTTTTTAGGAATAGCAATTAGTGCTATATACCAATATGTAATAGGTATAAGAAAATTAGACACACAAGAAAAAGGTTTAGTAATGATGGTATCATTTATAACTATATTAGTAATATGCCAAATTTTACCACTTGCATTTGCAATAGTAGTTAAATTTGGAAGGGGGTAACAAATGAAAGTTTTATTTGCAGTAAGTAATGAAAAGATGTCAGAATCAATAGTAAGACAATATCAAAAAGAATATAAACAAATAGTTTCATCTAAAAATGTTTATTACTTTAATGCAATATTAAAAGAATTACAAAGAGACAAAACTTATGATAGAATAGTAATAAGCGAAGATTTAGAACAATATGTAAATTCAGATTATGAACAAATGGATAACTTTTTATTCAGTAGACTTGATAGCATTAGTGATGAAGCTTCAAATCTAAATGGTGAGGATATACCAATAATACTTCTTTGCTCAGAAAGAAGAAATAAAGGAGACTCGATATTAGTTAAATTATTTGGGATAAGTATATATAATGCAATAATTGGAAATGACAGAAGTGTAAATGAAGTATGTAGACTAATAAATAGACCTCGTTCAAAAAAAGAAGCTAAAATTTATTATAAAATTGATTCAACAGATGCTGGATATGAAAAACCAGAAGACGAAAATGATGTTAGTGAGTTAGAATTACAAAATATATTAGCACATTATAAAAAAATAGGCAATGACGAAGACAGATATGTAGAAAGTTTTGATAGTATAGCAAGTCAGTATAATACAAAACAATTAAGAATAATAAGTAGATGTTTACCTGTAAATGTAAAAGCAGTATTAGAAGAAAGATCACCAAAATATCAACAAGTAAATTTAAACAATAATAGAATATCAGATGATGCAAGAGTAAATGGAGGAAAAAATACTAGAAAAGGAAAAGATGATACAGGAACAAGTGAAATATTATTAAACAATGCAAAAGAAAAAGAAATAAAAGGACCAGTAGTAGTGCCATCAACAATAGATACAAGCAAAAGCGTAAAATTAGTGAAATCAAAGCCAATAATACCAGAAACAAAATATGAGGAAGAGGAAGAAGAAAAAGAGGAAATACTTCCAGAAATTGAACTAGAAGAATTACCAGAAATTGAAGAAATTCCAGATTTAGAATACTTTGATGAAAACTCTGATTCAGAAAAAACAGAAACACCAGTAGAACAAAAACAACCAGAAAAAAGAAAAAGAGGAAGACCAAGAAAAGTTGTAGAAGAGCCTACAGAACAAGCACCAAAGAGAAAAAGAGGAAGACCAAGAAAAGTTGTAGAAGATCCTGAAGAGACAGTAACATTACCTGGAATGGAAGTAGAACCAGAGCCAGAAGAAGAAAATTTTTTACCAGGAATACCAGAAAATGAAGAAGATGCTGTATTACCAGGAATAAATACTGAAGAACAAGATAATAATGAAGATAATATGCTACCAGGAGTAAATTTTCAAAATGAAGAAGAGGAAGAAGAAACAGTATTACCTGGATTTGAAAGTGATGAAGACGAACAAGAACAATATACAAGTGTATTAAGAAACTTAGAACAAGAAAACCATATAACAGAAGAACAATATGAAATGGCTAATAATAATTCTAGAAGAGAAGTGGTAGAATATCCAGAATTAGACTTAGAAAATATATTATCACCAAATCAAAAAATAATATCATTTATAGGAACTGGAAAAAATGGAACATCATTTTTAATAAATAATGTTGCAGAACTATTATCTTCAAATGGAATAGATACAGCAATATTAGATTTAACTAACAATAGAAATGCATATTATATCTATACAAAAAATGAAGAAGATTTAAGAGAAAAATCAAGTTATATTATGCAAAATTTACAACAAGGAATAGCTGATGGAATAAAAGAAAATAAAAATTTAACAATATATACATCAGCATTAGAAAATTCAGAGGGAATTGAAAATGTAGAACCAATACTTGAAACACTTGCAAAAAATCATACAGTAGTATTAATGGATTGCGATTTTACAACACCAATGAGATATTTTAAATATGCACAAGAGATATATTTAATACAATCAATGGATATATTAACAATACAACCACTTACTGCATTTTTAAATCAATTATCATATAAAAATATGTTAGATGAAAATAAGATAAGAGTAGTATTAAATAAATTTTTAAGAACAAGAGAAATAAATGAAGAAATATTAATAGGTGGTATATCTATATATAATGATGCCTCAATGACAGTAAGAAAAGAACTATTTAATAGAAAAACAGTACCATATATAACAATACCATTTGAATTAAAAACATATTTAAGATATTTAGATGGTTTAGTAACATGTGATGTATCATTAAAAGGATATTCAAAAGAATTTATGCAAAGTTTAAAAAGATTAGCAAACATGATATATCAAGTAAAAAATACATCTGAAAAATATATGCCACCATCAGTAAAAAACAATAGTAATTTTTCAGCAAGTATGAATACTACATTAAATAAAATGAAACAAAATTATTAGTATATTTAGGAGGAGAAAAAGTGATAATTATAGTTGGAATATTAGTAGCTGTAATAGTAGTATTACTAATTTACAATATTGCAATACACAAAAAAATACAGCAATTTAACAATTTAAGCAGACAAGCTAATAATTTAAGAGTATTACAAGATTTTCTAAGCACAATAGGAGAATGTTCAACAGTAGATGAAAAAATCAATAAAATAAATGATATATTAATAGAAAAATATGAAATAAAATATTCAACAATAGTTGTATATGATGGTGCAGAATATCAAGTAAAAGCTTCAAATGTAGACCCAAAACACTGGGATACACTAAAAAAACTTCAAGATGTTCCAATATTCAAAGATAGTGTAACAACAGCTACTCCTAAATATGTAACAGTAAATAATGAAAATGAAAGATTACCATACCAAGAAATGGAATTTGGAAGAGCAAAGTCAGCAATATTCTTTCCAATATATATAGAAAATGTATATATTGGATATTGGATAATTGAAAGTGGAGTTCCACACGACTTTGATAATATAGACACAACTTTATTTGAGGTTGTAAAAGAAAATATAGTATCTGTTTTAAGAACTGTAGTACATCAAAAAACATTAGAAGCAATAGTAAGAAAAGATTTATTTACAGGACTATATTCAGAAGAATATTTATATACAGAAGGAAAAAAAGTTATAGACAAATATACAAAATCTGCAGTATGTATGTTTAGGATAACTAATATAGAAGAAATAAATGAAAAATATTCAAGAAAATTAGGAAACCAAGTAATAATAAAAATAAGTGAATTTATAAAAAACAATGTTTCAAAAGATTATTTATTTATAAGATATATGGGACCTAAATTTGTTATAGTATTTTCAGGAGTAGATACTGATTCAGTAGTAAGTTTCATAACAGATATAAAAGAAGAAATTGAAAAAACACCAATATCTTTAGAAACTAATGAAAATATTGAAGAAATAGATATAGAACAACCTAAAACAAAAGGTAAAACAAAAAAAGATAAAACAAAGCAGGAAGTATTACCAAAATTAAATTTTGTATTAACATCATATTTTAAAGGAACTGGAATGGAAGAGGTTTTGAAAAAACTAGAGCAATATGTAGATAATGCAGATAAAAATGAAAATGATATAACTTGTATTTAACAAGAAAAAGGAGGTATATATATGGATTTTGATAAAACAATGAGTTTCAATTTTGAAAAAGAAAAAAATACACATGTAAGACAAGTATTAAAAGAAGTATATGAAGCATTAGTTGAAAAAGGATATAATCCTATAAATCAATTAGTAGGATATATTTTATCAGGAGACCCAACATATATAACTAGTTATAAAGATGCAAGAAATAAGATAAGACAAATAGAAAGAGATGAACTATTAGAAAAAATGGTAAAATATTATATAGGATTGGAAGATTAATCAATATGAGAATATTAGGAATTGATTATGGAGACACAAGAACAGGAATTGCAATTACAGATGCATTAAATATAACAGCACAAGGAATAGAAACAATTCATAATAATGGTTCTGATAGAGTTTTATTAAAACGTCTTGATGAAATATTAGAGCAATATGAAGTAGATACTATTGTAATAGGAAGACCAATAAATATGAATGGGACATGTTCTGAAAGAACAGAGATTACAGAAAAATTTATACATAAATTAAAATGCAAATACAATAAATTAAAAATAGAAACAGTAGATGAACGACTTACAACAGTTGCAGCACATAAAACAATGAATTTATTAGATATAAACAAGAATAAAAAGAAAAATATAGTAGATACTATATCTGCAGTATATATTTTAGAAACATATCTAAATAAAATAAAAAATTAGTTGCAAAATAAATTAAAATAGTGTATGATGTTAAAGATAAAAACAAAAATTGAAAGGAGTAAATAATGGAAAACGAAGAATTAGACAATATAATAATACTAAATGATGAAGACGGAAATGAAGTGCAATTTGAATTTTTAGACTTAGTTGAATTAGATGATGAAGAATATGTAGTATTATTACCAGTATCAGATGAAGGTGAAGAAGATGAAGGAGAGCCAGTAATACTAAAACTTGAAGATACAGATGAAGATTCAGAAGAAGAATCTTATATTGGAGTAGAAGATGAAGAAATACTTAATAAAGTATTTGAAATATTTAAAGAAAAATATAAAGATGATTTTAATTTTGTAGATGAAGACTAAAAAAATAAATGTTGAGAGTGGAAGTAATTTCTACATTTCAACATTATTTTATTTTATAAAGGAGATGTAGTAAAATGAAAAATTTCTCAACATGGTTAATAGCAATATTTATGATAATGTTTTGGGTTTTTAGAGTTATAATAACATTATGCTCACAACTATCAATAGATTTATTAGGATTACAAACATATAATTTGAACTTAGAAATAATATTGTTATTTGTTACAATATTATGCATTTTATTAGTAATAAAAAGAAATATTATAGGTTCACTATTATATCTATTAGTATATGGCTCATATTTTGGTGAACATTTATTTACAACTATAGTACCAATATTACAAAAAAGTACAACAATGACGATGGAAACAAGTTTAAATCTTTTTATGGACTTTATTGCAATAATATTAGCATTATTTGCGTTATTTGATACATTATTAGATAAACAAAGAAAAGCAAATCCAATAGACAAAAAAACAGATTGGTACTTTAATAATCAAAAATATGATGATGAATTAAATGCGAGAGATAAAAGAGAAGATAAAAACGAATATAAATATTATTAAAACATGAAAATAGGTGCTAACATGAATGAAATAATTGATTTCAAAAATAAAATAGATTATAAAAAGATAGAACAAATAGGATACTCAATAAAAAATGGAGGAGTAGTAGTTTTCCCAACTGAAACAGTATATGGAATAGGAACAAATGGACTTAATGAAAAAGCAGTAGAAAAATTATATAAGATAAAGCAAAGACCATTAACAAAACCAATAAGTTTATTAGTTTCAAATTTTGAAATGATAGATATTATTGCAAAAGATGTAACAGAAATAGAATATAAAATAATGAAAAAGTTTTTTCCTGGACCATTGACAATAATATTAAATAAAAAAGATTGCGTACCTAGTATTGTTACAGCAAATGGAGATACTGTAGGCGTAAGGATGCCAGAAAATGATATAGCATTACAAATAATAGAAAAATCAGGTGTGCCAATAGCAACACCAAGTGCAAACATTTCTGGAAAACCAAGTGGAACTAATATAAAAATGATAATGCAAGATTTTAAAAATCAAGTAGATTATTTTATTGATAATGGTGAAAGCAAAATTGGACGACCATCTACTATTATAAAAGTAGAAAATGAACAAATAAAAGTTTTAAGACAAGGAAGTATAACTAAAGAACAAATTATAAAAGAAATATTTTAAAACAATATATTATAGGAAGTGAAAAAATGATTAAAGTATTATTTGCGACTGGAAACGAAAGTAAAACCAAAAGATTCAAACAAGGATTATTAAAAAATGAAATAGAAATAATTACAATAAATGATATAGAACCAAAAATAGAAATCGATGAAAATGGTAAAAATGCTATAGAAAATGCACATATAAAAGCAAAAGCATATGCTAATATTTGTAATTATCCAGTATTTGCTATGGATGATAATTTATACATAGATGGAATACCAGAAGATAAACAACCTGGAATGTTTGTTAGGAGAGTTAATGGAAAAAGACTAACAGATGAGGAGATGATAAAATATTATTCTCAATTAGCTCATGATTATGGAGAAAATGGCAAATTAACATGTAGATGGGTTTATGGTATTGTAGTTATAAATAATGGTATTGAATCAACTTATTCTTGGAGTAAAGAAGACTTTTTTATTGTTGAAAAGCCATCTGATAAAATTAGAACTGGATATCCATTAGATACAATATCAATAAATAAAAAATTAAATAAATATTTCACAGATATTACAGCAGAAGATAAAAAAATGATTAATGAAGATGAAAGTGATGTTATAGAATTTTTATGTAAAAAATTGAAAATAGTAAATTAAGGTGAGTGAAAATAATGAATGATGAAAATTTAAATAAAACAAATATTAACTGGTAAGTGGGGAGTTATGAAAAAACACTATTAAACCCTTGAAAATAAATGAAAAAAATAAAACTACCTATTAAGAATATAGAAACTAACATAATTTTAAATGCCTTAATACAATTTAAAAAT
>CAKPPL010000045.1 GCA_934177555.1 uncultured Clostridia bacterium | reverse complement strand
ATAACCTTATCTATATCTTCCTCAGAATAGTGATCATAATGGTCGTGTGTTATAAAAACAATATCTGCATCATTATAATTTTTATCTATTTTAAATGGATCTATATAAATTACTTTATTTTTACTTATTCTTATACTACTATGGTATAAAACTTCTATATTTTCTAACATTTATATCCTCCTTGATTTTTTTGCATTGTATCATAAAAAAGCAAAAAAATCAATAGTACCAAGCAAAGTATTCTTACTTTACTTGATACCAATTTATACCATCTGTACAAACAGAAAATTTAGGTATTATTCCTTTTTCTATGTAATCACATTGGTTTTCAAATTAATCATTCATAAAATTCTTATGGAATTCATACAAAAAAACTAGCTGTTTATTGTATTGTAAACTAGCTAGTTTTTAAAGTATTTATGTAGAAAAATTTATTTTTATTTCTCCAATTCCTCCATTTAGTTTTAAATAATTTTCTCCTGAGCCATGTACTCCATCAGTTACATTTTGACCATCTATTATAACATTTCCAATTCCTTTACTTACATCAATTTTATATGTATCATTGTCATTATTTAAATTAATGTCGATAGCTCCAATTCCTGAATCTATTTCATTTTTTCCAGTTAGACTCCCTTTAAATTTGAATTCGCCTATTCCTATATTAGCTTTCAAATTATTTATTTTACAAGAATTTAATTCTGTTTTTCCTATTCCTCCATCAATTTTACTTTTATCAGTTACTGTAATATTTTCAATATATACTTCTCCTGTCTCTGTTTCAATGTTAGCTTCTTCAATTTGAGACATATTTTCTGGAATGTATATTGTTAAATTGCTTACTGCATTTTTGCTTTTTAACCAATTTTGTTTTTCCTCACTTATTTTTATTTTACTATTATCTTCTTCAAAAATTATTTTAGAATTATTTGTTTCAACTCTGAAAGTACTTCCAGTTCTTATATATAAATTTGTGTATGATAATTTTATATTTAGTGATGATACCTCTTCAATATTTTCTAATATTGTTTTTGAATCTTCTGTCAAATAATTATTATTTGAACTGATTAATTTTAATGCACTTAATATTGCATATCCCCCTGTTAATATTCCAGATATTATTGTAATAATTAAAAGTATTGCAAAGGCTGTTGCTACATATTTTATTACTTTTTGGATTGATGTCATTTTATTTCAACACCTCCAAATAGAGCTGTACTATTTATATATATTGTATGACTGTTCTCATCTGCTTTCGTATTTGCTTTATTATCTACTCCTCCAAATATTGGTACAGCTTTAATTTTTATTTTTACATTTGATGGTACATAAATCTCTATTCCTCCAAAAGTACTACTTGCATTGATTACTATATCAGATTCTATAATTGCATTTCTTAAATCACATTTGATTCCACCAAATACAGCAGTTAAATCTGCTCCTGTAAATATTTCTTCATTAAAGTTTATATTTTGTCCTGAAAATGTAGCACAATATGAATTTTCACCATTTCTTTTTTCATTTAATTTTTTTATTTCATCATTTACTTTTCCTCCTAAAGAATCTTTAAAAATAATTGATAACCCAACAACTATTAAAATCGTAGGAAAAGCTAATTTCCATATCAAATCAAAGTTCAAAATATTTTGACATCCTAATAATAATGCTACTCCTATTAATAAACCAATTACATTTCCTGTTTTTTCACTTTCATTAAATAATCCTATAAAACATGGTACTATAATAAATAAAGTCCACCATCCATCAAAAAATATATCAATTTTGGTTAATCCTAGAGCATTTCCTCCAATTATTAGTCCTATAAGTATTAATACTATTCCCCATAGTATATTACTAGATTTTTTCATTTTTATATCCCCTTTCTATATTTTTAGTATTCTAAAAATAAAATCTTTAAATTTTTCAAAAAATGGCTTTTTATATTCAACCAACATATTATTAGTTTGTTTTTCTGTATAAGATTTTTTAAATAAATCATCTGGATTATACTTTTTTCTTTTTTCTATTTCTTCTTTTTCCTGATTTAAGTTTAAAATTTCTTTTATTTTTATTTTTTGTTCTTCAGTTGCTAAATAATCTACATATAAACTTATCATAATTGCATTTGTTTCTGAAGATATGTTTTGTTCTTCTAAACTAATTTCTGGTTTAATTATAAAGTTGTAATTTTTATCCATATTTTTTTTATAAAATTCTATTTTTTCTAATGGAATCTTGTCAAAATCTTCTTTTGGAAAATATTTTAATATTTCTAATACTTCTGTATAAGCTTTAGCATATGTGTTATTAATCATTTTCTTTTGTCTCCTTTATTTAGATTGTTCATCATTATTACGTTCCGTGTTTAATTCCTTTTGCTCTATATTATTGGCTTGATTAACTTGTTCTGCTGTTATTCCTTTTTGTAAAGCATTTTTAGTTACTGATGATGGAGTTATTTTTACGTTAATTAACTCTTTTGCCTGATTAATTAATGAATATCCCTCATAGCCTAGTCTATCTAAAAAAGCTCTATAATTCTCAATTCCCATACCATATTTGGCTTCATCCAAACTATATTGTTGTTCTAATACATTATTTATTTTATCAAAAGGTGTCATTTGTGATATATCAGGAAAATATATATTTTCATATTTTGCGAAAAATTTTTTAACATCTGCACTCTCGATGCCATCTATAACAGCTCTTTTTTTATCATAATTTCTTTGACTATTAGAAGATAATTTTATATCTTCTTCTCTATTTTGCCAATATTCTGTTTTTTCCATCAATGAGTTTATTCTATCTCTATTTTTTACATCACCATATAACCTGAATTTTTCTAAATCTTCTTTTCCTATACAACTCATCATATATCTAATAAAGTCTGACATATATCCTTGATATGCACTGGGTACTAAAGATTTATAATATTCTGATTGCATTTCTTCTAAAGAAATTCCCATATAGTTTGCTGTTGCTTCCTCTTCTTTTATTGTGTTCATAGCTTCTTCAATCATTAAACCAGATTCTTTTTCTAATTTTTGTAATATTTTTCCATTTTCTTTTTTAGAAAGTGTATATATAAATTCTGCTGTTCCTATTCTTTCTCTTAAAGTTCCATCTTTTTGTATAGTATATTCATCTTTTTCTGCATGCCAAGCATGACCTAATTCATGAATCAAATGAGAAACATTTATATCTGTTCCAAAAAACTTTTTTGCACTTCCATCTATTTTTTGAATATATACAAAAGACTTTTTCCCTTTTATATTTAGTTGGTCATCTATTATTACATTTGAAACAAATGCTGCTGCTCCAATGTTTTTTTCATATTCCCCCAAATCAACATCTTCATCATCTAATTCCAAATTATTAATTCCAATATATTTTTCTTCTAATTTATCATAATATTCTTGTGTAATTTTTTCTGTTACAACTATTGGAGTATGTCTTAACATTTGATAAAATAGTTGTCTATCTTCTTGATTTGCATCTTTTAACATTGCTGGAAGTACTTTTTGTAATACTGTTTTTAAACTATCATTTCCATCTTTATCTTGACTATCATAATTATATTTTTCACATATTTCTTCTAGTATTTCTTTATATTCAGTTAATTCTTTTGTATTCAAATGAATTTTCCTCCTACTTATTATCTTATTACAGATTATATCATTTTTAAATTTTAGTGTAAAGATAACATTTAATCTACATTTATCAATTCATATTCTCTTGAACCAAATCCAAGTTCACTTGCAGCTTCTATTGTATGAATACCATTTTGTCTTTCAACTCTTTCTACAAAGTGATTTCTTCCTGGATCTTTTGAATTATATACAATATCAATACATGCTTGGTCTATTGCTATAGGATCTGTACTAGCTAAAATACCAACATCTTGCATACATGGGTCTTCTGCAACAGCACAGCAATCACAATCAACAGACATATTACACATAACATTTATATAAACAATTTTGTTTTTGAACATATTATGAACTGATGATGCAGCATCTGCCATTGCTTCTAAAAATTTATTTTGTTCTGGTAAATTATCCCATAATTTTTCTTGATCTTTTGTTACACCAGCAGAATGTATCCAAGATTTTCCTTCTGATGAACCACATCCTATTGATAATTGTTTTAGTGCTCCACCATATCCTCCCATTGGATGTCCTTTAAAGTGTGATAATACTAGCATTGAATCATAATTTTGAATATGTTTTCCAACATAATTTTTATTAATTACTTTTCCATTTGGTATATCTAGTTCTAAGTCATTTCCTTTTGCATCCATTATATCTACATCAAAATATCTTTTCCATCCATGTTCTTCCATTAATTTTTCATGTTTTTCTGTTGTATTTCTTGCTCCTCCATATGCTGTATTACATTCTACAACTGTTCCATTTACTTTTTCTACTATAGCCTTTACAAATTCTGGTCTAAGATAGTTTTGGTTTCCTTGTTCTCCTGAGTGTAATTTTACTGCTACTTTTCCAGGTAATGGTACTCCTAAAGTTTCATACATTTTTACTACACTTTCTGGTGTAATTTCTTTTGTGAAATAAACTTTTGATTTTTCCATTTTTATTATCCTTTCTTTATAAATCTATTTATTATTTTTATATCACAAAAATATATTATTATCAATAAATTTTTTAACTTAACTTCTTTATTTTTCTTTACAAAAGTGATATTATTAGAAAAAATAAACAAGGAGTAGATTCATATGATATCTAAAGAAAAAAATCCAGAATACTTAAATTCTTTTTTAAATTATTCTATAACAATATTAAATAAATCTCCAAACTCTGTTAAAGAGTACAATTATGATATAAGTAATTTTTTAAAATATATGTCTATTTACTTAAATTTAACCGATGAAGAGGATTACTCAAAAATTGATATCTGTAACTTTACAGAAGAGGATTTAAAAAAAATAACATTAGAAGATATACACTCATATATTTCATATTTAGCTATGGAAAAAAGATGTAAAGCTACAACAAGAGCAAGAAAAATATCAACTATACGAATATTCTTCAAATATTTATCTCAAAAAGCTAATATTTTAGATATTAACCCTGCTCAAAATTTAGAAACACCTAAATTAGAAAAAAGAATGCCTAAATATCTATCTTTAGACGAAAGTAAAAAACTATTAGATGTATCAGAACATGAAGATAATCGCAACGCAAAAAGAGATTTTGCAATAACAACTTTATTTCTAAATTGTGGATTAAGACTTTCTGAGTTAGTAGGAATAAATATAAATGACATCGATTTTGACGAATGCAAAATGACTGTTATAGGAAAAGGTAATAAGGAACGTACTATTTATCTTAATAAAGCATGTATGATAGCAATAAATGATTATCTTGCAGCCAGACCTTCTAAAAATCTCATAAAACATGATTCCAAAAATTCTGAAAAAGCTTTATTTATAAGCGAACAAAAAAAACGTATAAGTAATAGAACTGTTCAAGCAATTATTTCTAAAGAACTACAAGCTGCTGGCTTAAGTTCAAAACAATTATCTGTTCATAAATTGCGCCACACAGCAGCAACTTTAATGTACCAATATGGAAATGTTGATATTAGAGCTCTTCAAGAATTATTAGGGCATCAAAGTATATCTACAACTGAAATTTATACACATGTTAGTAACGAACAAGTTAGAAATGCAGTTGAAAAAAATCCCCTAAATGTTTAATAAAAGGAGTTATCATGAAACCATTATTTAAAAATACTACCACTTATTCTGGTAGTTCGTATAAAAAATTTGTAGAATTTCATAATGAAAAATATGGTATTAAATATAATGTTTTTACTATAATTTTTTTAATATTATTATTTTACTGCTTTTCTGTTTCTTTAACAGGAAAAAATTTATTAATGACACTAATATTTATTTTAACTATAATTTTATTTTTAATTTATAGAATATATATGCCAATAAATACATTTAGAAAAACTCTTTTATCACAAAGTAAAAAAGAAAAAAATACTTTTACATTTTTATTTTATGATAAGTATTTTACAGTAAATAAAGTTAAAATTCAATATTCAAATCTTTATAAAATTTTTGAAACAAAGGATTTTTTCTATTTATATTTAACCAAAGACCAATCTGCAATTTTATCAAAAAAATGTTTTGAAATTGGTACTCCAAATGAATTTACAAATTTCATAAAGAAAAAATGTATTTTTAAATATGCTTTATGCAAATAGAGAGGTATTTTCCTCTCTATTTTATATTCATAATAACATTGGCTGAATTTGTTCATTATCTAAAGCATATTCTATTGTTTTTATCAAATATGATGAATCAAAAACTATTGAACGTGGCTTAGTAATTGGATTATCTTGCATAAATGGTACAAAATAATAATGTTTTCTATTAAATAATTTTCCTATGTTCTCCCCAGCTCCTGATAGTCCATTATTAGTTGAAATTGCAATCACAACTGGTCTTTCTCTTCGTAAATGTGATTTTACTGCCATTGTTGCAGGACCATCAATTATATCATTTGCAAGTTTAGAAATTGTATTACCTGTAGCAGGTGCAACAATCAATATATCTAATAAATCTTTAGGGCCAAGTGGTTCAACTTCTTGTATTGTGTGAAGTATTTTTGTATTAGTAATTTCTTCAATTTCATTTATAAAATCTTTGGCCTTTCCAAATTTAGTATCCATTGTATAACTATTTTCGGACATAATAGGTGTTACTTTTGCACCCATATCAACTATTTTTTTTAATTCGTCTATTGTTTTTCTAAATGTGCAAAATGAACCTGTTATAACAAATCCTATTCTTTTCCCTTCTAATTTCACATATATATCCTCCCTTCTATTTATATCTATATATAATATGATTTTAAAGGGATTTTTGTCGAAAAAATAAAAGCCTTTTCAAGCTTTTATTTAAATAACATATAGTAATACACAAATCACATGTAATATATTTCCAAAGAACACACATAAATGAAATATTGAATGTATGTATTTATATTTTTTACCAACTCCATATAAAATTGCACCTATTGTATATATTATTCCTCCTGCTAATAGTAATATAAATCCTGGCATACTTAACAACCTTGGTAATAAACTTGCTTTTATTATTATGCACCATCCCATTGCTAAATAACATATCATTGAAAAAATTTTAAATTTTTTTAAATCTATAGAATTTAATGTAATTCCTATAGCTGCAAATCCCCATATTATCCCAAATATTATCCATCCTAAACTAGTTGAATACTCACGTAATGTACATAGTGCAAATGGTGTATATGAACCAGCAATTAATACAAATATAGCACAATGATCTAATATTTGAAATATTTTTTTTGATTTAAGTTTTGGGCTTAATCCATGATATATGCTAGACATTGTATATAAAAATATCATTGATACACCAAAGATAATTCCACTTATGATTCCATATGGGTTATGATGCATTGCTCCTATTATACTTGACATTACTATTGTGACAATTCCTGCAACACCACCTATTATATGTGAAACCATGTTAAATATTTCTTCTCCTTTTGTATATGTTGGTAATATTCTATCTTCTATTTTTGTTCTATTCATTTTTCTTCCTCCATTTTTTACAATAGTATACCACATTTTACTTTAAAGTACTATAGATTTTTAAATTAATTAAAATAAAAGGGACTTTTTTACAGCCCCTAATATTATTTGCTTACTTTTTCTGCAAAACTATTATTAACTATTTTATTATATGGTGCTTTTACTGAAAGTTCACCTGCCTCTGTCATTATTAATTGCAATTTATCAAATGCTTCTTCTTTAAGTATAGGATTTTCTTTCCATGCTTCTATGTCTTTATATTTTTGCACAGATGTTTCTAATGATTCTACACTTGTATCTGGGAAAAACTCTTGAATTTTTTCTGCAATTTCTTTTGCATTATGTGCTTTTACCCATTGTTCTCCTTTGTATATTGCTTTAGTAAATCCTTCTATTGTTTTTTCATTTTGTGCAATATAACTTTTTTTAGCACAATAAGCTGTATAAGGTACTTCTCCAGCTGCTTCACCAACAGATGCTACAATATATCCTTTTCCTGCGTTTTGAGTCATTGAAGCTGTAGGCTCAAATAATGTAACATATTCTGCTTCTCCTCCTGTAAATGCACCTGCCATTAAATCAAATTTTATACTATCATCTAAATTTAAGTCTTTTTGTGGATTTATTCCATTTTGTTTAAGTACATACTCTAGTGTCATATATGGAACTCCTCCTTTTCTTCCAGGAATTACTGTTTTTCCTTTTAAATCATTCCATGAAAAATTATTTGTTGGCTCTTTACTTACTAAAAAAGAACCATCTTTTTGTGTTAATTGTGCAAAAACTTCTATATAATCCTCTTTCCCCTCATTATATACATAAATTGCTGCTTCTGGTCCACATAGTCCAATATCACTTTGCCCAGCAAGTATTGCTGTCATAACTTTATCAGCTCCTTGACCTGTTGTGATTTCTAGTTTTAAACCTTCATCTTCAAAAAAGCCATTTGCTATTGCAACATATTGTGGTGCATAAAAAACTGATCTTGTTACTTCATTCAAATTTATTGTTGTTAATTCTTCAGTTTCATTAGTATTTTGCTTTTTGGCAATATAAATTCCTATAATTAGTGATATAACTATTAAAATTATTGCTATACACGATATAGTTTTTTTCTTCATATATCCCCCCTCCTTTTTATTTCTATATATTATGTTTAACTAACATAATATGTGATTTTATATTTTGCTTTTTACTATTATTTTCTCTAATATTACTACTGTTTCATACATTAATGCTGCTAGTATTGCTAATATAATTACACTAGTCATTACTAAATCTAATTGAAATACTTGCCCTCCATATACTATTAAATATCCTAATCCACCTTTTGAAACTAGAAATTCTCCAGATATAACACCAACCAGTGATAATCCTATATTTACTTTTAATGTATTAAAAACTGTAGGAATATTTGATGGTATTACAATTTTATTTAGTATTTGAAATTTATTGGCATTAAATGTTTGAGCCATTTTTATTTTTTCTTTATCTGTGTGTAAAAATCCATTTAGAATTTCAAGTATTGTTACAATTAATGAAATTGCCAAAGCCATAACAATTATTGCTGGCATTCCTGCTCCAACCCATATTATTATAACTGGACCTAAAGCAATTTTAGGAAGACTATTTAATACTACTAAAAATGGTTCTGATACTTTTGAAATAAATGGTGACCACCACAAGATAATTGCTATTATAAAACCAAGAAATGTTCCAAGTAAAAAACCTATAACTGTTTCTATAAACGTTATTTTTAAGTGTTCTATCAAATTATTTGAAGATAAATTGAAAAATGTTTTTAATATTCTAGATGGTTGACTTGTTATAAAACTATCTATTTTTCCCATTCGCGCTA
>CAKPPL010000044.1 GCA_934177555.1 uncultured Clostridia bacterium | reverse complement strand
ATCTATTCCTATCCAAGAAATATCACTTCTGTTTAATCTTATTTTATTAATGATTTCTTGTGTATTTACTTTCTTTTTCATCATTCCAATATTTAATCCTGCTTCTTCTATATCTTTATCTATATTTTCAATTTCCATATTATTTTCTACTTGTATCTCTATATTCCAAATATAATTTGAACTTATTGTTATTGATAATATTAATATTATTAAGCATATTAAAAATAGTTTTCTTTTTTTATATTTATTTATTAAAAAAGGAATTCCCCTTTTTCTTATAATTTTCACTTTGCATTTTTGCATTTTTGCAACCTTTATTGCTTTATAATAATCATCTATTCCTATATTTAAGTATAGTTTAACTCCTTTTTCTCTTTTTAAATTCCATATTAATATTTTGTTTGTAGTACATATATTTATAAATCTTTCTATATAATAGCCTTCAACAGTTATTCTAACATATCCTAATACATATCTTAATAATAGCTTAATTATCATTTTCCCTCCATATATTCTTCTATTCTCTCAAAATCTATATTCTCTATTCTTCCTGTTATTTTTATATCATCATTAGTCATTTTTTCTAAGTTCAAATTATATCCATTTATATTTACAATTCCTATATATGTACTAATACTAGCAAAAAATTCTTCATATTCTAATATTCCTTTGTAATTTTCTAATATTATTTCATTAAATCCTGTTATTGTTAATTTAGGAACATTTGAATATACTTCTTGGGGTAGTTCTAATATTTTATCTAATCTATTTTTTCTTTTCAAATCAAACCTCCTAATTTTTGAATTCATCTAATGTTTTAAATTCATATCCTTCTTTTTTAGTTTCTTTTATTATTGTATCTAAAACTTCAGAATTTGTTTTTGAATTAGAATGTAATAACATTATTTCTCCTGAATGCAAATTATTTAATATTTTTTTCTTGGCATCTTCTAATGATGGTTGTTTTTTCTCATCCCAATCACAATAAGCAAAACTCCACATTACTGTTTTATACCCTAGTTTTTCACATTTTTTTAATGTTCTTTCACTAAATTCTCCTTTTGGTGGTCTTATATATTTCATTTCATATCCAAATTTTTCATATACTGATTGATGTAATTGCATTATTTCTTTTTCTATTTCTTCATCACTAATCTCTGGCATGCACTTATGATTAACAGTATGATTTCCTATTATATGCCCATCTTCAATCATTTTTTGAACCATTTCTGATGCAGTATTAAGATAATGTGAAGTTATAAAAAATGTTGCTTTTACTTCATTATTTTTTAATGTTTCTAATATATTTTGCATATATCCAGCTTCATAACCTGAATCAAATGTAAGATATATACTTTTATCATTATCTTTTCCTAAACATATACCATTATTTTTTTCTAAAATCTCCTTATTTTTTTCTCCTACCTCTGGTTGGTGGTGATTATCTACTCTTTTTATTCCCCAAGCTATTTTTTTATTGTTTAATGTACTTGAAGTTTCAATTATATTTTTCTCATTAAAGCTTATACAAATAGCTAATAATAATATAATAGTAAATATACTTAATATAATATTTTTATATTCTTTTAATATATACATAATTTTTCTCCTTAAACTTTTTTATAATTTTATGTATTTTATTTTTAATTATTACTTTTATTGTTCAAAAACGTTCTTGATAAGCTGCTTATATTCAAATAGCCTATTGACAAGTTTTTCTTTTTGCTTTAATATTTATAAATGCAAATAAGATATTTTGTAGGAGGAGAATGAAAAATGTTAGATTTTGTTATTTGTGATGATGAATTACCAATGTTAAATAGACTTTGTTCTTTATTTGAAACTGCTTTTGTTAAAAATGACTTTAATGCACATATTGCTCTAAAAACAACTAATTATAAAGATGTTATCTCTTTTGTTGAAACACATAAAGTAGATGTTGTTATTTTAGATATTGAATTTTACAATTCAAAAGTTAATGGATTAGATGTTGCTAAGAAAATTAGAGAATCAAATAAAAATTGCTATATAATTTTTATTACCAGTCATTTTGAATATTTAATGCCTGCATATAAAGCGAAAACTTTTGATTATCTAATAAAAAATACCATTGATATTAATACTGTTTCTTCTACATTAGCAAGGTTATTTGATGATATTAATCATATAACAACTAAATTCTTAAAAATTGATAATAAAGGAACTTTTGTAGATTTAAACACTGTTCAATTTATTGAAAAAAATTCTGTAAAATTAATTTATCATACAATGCATAATGATTATGAAACATATAATTCTTTTACTAAAATTCAAGATCAACTTCCAGTGAATTTTATTCGTTGTCATAAATCTTATATTGCTAATATTAATAATATAGCTCATGTATCTGCAGTTAATAACAGTATTTTATTTAAAAATGGAACAAAATGTTATATTGGACCAAAATATAAAAATTATTTTATGGAGATGATTAATCATGACACAATTCTTAAATAATATCTGGTATGCTATTTCTACAGATAATACATTTCTTTTAAATTTATCATACATACCAACGAAATTAATTGAAAATTATTTATTTATTGAATTGTTCTTAAATTCATTTGATATTAATGTATCCAAAAAGAATAAATTAATTTATATTGTATTAATATCACTAATTATATTAGAAACTCATATTTTGATACCATATCCATTTAGTATTATAGTTAATTGTTTATGCATATTTATTTTAATAAGAAAACTATTTAAAATGTCTACTATTCAAACACTTTGGGCAATATTCTTATCTAGTTGTATATTTTGTTTTTCAAATATGTTTTTACAAAAGCCTTATTTAACTTTATTAAATATAAATTTTGATTATATTAGAACAATTCCAATATACAAAATTACTTATTCAATAATATTATATAGTTTTATTTTTTTAATAACTAAATTGATAAAAACATTCAGACACTTTGATTTTTCTTTTGAAGAACTTAGTGTGTTAGATCCAAAAACTTTAGGTATATTGTATTTTAATATTGCTGTAGGGTTTGTCGCTTTATGTATTCAATTAATAATTACTATATTTTATATAAATATTGTTCCTATATTTATTACATTACTACATACTATTGTTTTGATATTCTTTTTACTTTTTAGTATTTATACATTTACTCGTATCATAAAATTATCAGCAACAACTAGAGATTTAAGTAGTGTTCAAAATTATTATAAAAACTTAGAAGCTTTATATTATAAAGTAAAAGGATTTCAACATGATTTTATAAATATTGTATCTACAGTTGATGGATATATTCAAAATGATGACATTGAAAATTTTAAAACTTATTTTGAATCTGTAAAAAAAGATTGTAAAATAATTTCTAATCTTTCTATGCTTGATCCAGGAATAATTAATAATCATGGAATTTATAGTTTATTAAATAATAAATATCATAAAGCTTTAGACTTAGATGTTTATTTAGAGATAAAAGTTTTTGCCGATTTGGAAAATCCAAATGTTAATATGTATGAATTTTCTAGAATGCTTGGAATTTTATTAGATAATGCCATTGAAGAAGCTGTTAAATGTGAAGATAAAAAAGTCATAGTAACTTTTAGAGATGAGCTAAAAAATAATAGATGTCTTATAACTATTGAAAATACATATTCTAACAAAAATGTTGATATTAATCAAATATTTCAGAAAGGTATATCTGGAAAAGAAAATCATTCAGGCATTGGATTATGGGAAGTAAGAAATTATCTTAATAAATCAAAAAACTTGGATTTATTTACAACTAAAAATGATGTTTTCTTTAAACAAGAATTATCAATATATGGAAATACATAAATAGGAATAAAGACAGCTTCTATAATGAAGTTGTCTTTTAGAATTGAATTTATAATGTTAAGGATTTGATATTTTTTATATGTATCACTTTTTTAAAATTTTAGTATATTTTTTTTATAAAAACCTTTATTTCTTTTATGAAATTTGTTTTTTCTTTAATATGCACCATGTTCCTGTACTTTCAGGTAAACATTTAAATGTCATTTCTTCATTAGTAATTGGATGATTTATTGTTAATTTATATGCCCATAATGCTATTTGTTTTCCTTTTCCTCTTTTCCCATATTTTTGATCTCCAAATATACTATGTCCAGCATTAGATAATTGTACTCTTATTTGATGATGCCTTCCTGTATGTAAATTTATTTCTACTAGTGTTAAGTTTTTAATTTCATCATAAATTAGTACTTTGTAATCTAGCTTTGCTAGTTTAGCATTTTTCTTATTTGAATTTACAACTTTATAAATAATCTTCTAATATTCCTTCTGTTTTTTCAAATTTTCCATCAACAACTGCTAAATATCTTTTTTTAAATATTTTTTCTCTTACTTGATTACTTAATCTTGAAGCTGATTTTGAGGTTTTAGCAAATATCATTACACCACCAACAGGTCTATCTAGCCTGTGAACTAAACCCAAATATACATTTCCTGGTTTATTATATTTTTCCTTTAAATATTGTTTTATTATTGTTAACATATCAATATCTTCTGTTTTATCTGCTTGTGATGGAATATTAGGTAATTTTTTTACTACAATTATATGATTATCTTCATATATTATATCTAATTTTTCCATTTTATTTCTCCCATCTTCCATATATTCCACATGGTAATATAAGTTGTGAATTTTCCATTGGAAGTCCTATTTCTCCTGAAGATATTCTTCCTTTATTTTTTATATTCAAATATAAAATATTTTCTAAAACTTTACTTGAAATTCCTGTAGTATATGAATTTATTAAGAAAAATAATGGATCTTCTGAAAGTACTTTTGTACATAACTCTACTAAATCATATATATTATTTTCAAATTGCCAAACTTCACCATTTGCACCTCTTCCATATGAAGGTGGGTCCATTATTATTGCATCATATTGGTTTCCTCTTCTTATTTCTCTATTTACAAATTTGACTACATCATCTACTATATATCTTATTTTATTTTTTTCTAAACCTGATGCTATGGCATTTTCTTTTGCCCAAGTAACCATACCTTTTGAACTATCAACATGACATACAGATGCTCCTGCTGCACTACATGCAACTGTAGCTCCTCCTGTATACGCAAATAAATTTAAAACTTTAATTTCTCTCTTTTCATTTCTTATTTTTTCCATCATCCAGTCCCAATTAACAGCCTGCTCTGGGAATAATCCTGTATGTTTAAATCCCATTGGTTTAATATTAAATGTTAGTTCTTTGTACTTTATTTGCCATTGTGATGGCATCTTTTTATTGTATTCCCATGCACCACCTCCAGTTTTGCTTCTATGGTATGTTGCATTAATATTTTTCCACTTTTCTGGATATGTTTTTTGTTTCCATATTATTTGTGGATCAGGTCTTGATAATATAACTTCTCCCCATTTTTCTAGTTTTTGTCCATCTGCCATATCTAGTATTTTATATTCTTCCCATTTATTTGCTATTTCCATTATTAAATTTATTCCTTTCAATATATTTGCTTCATCTATTATACACTACTATATTAATTTTTTCAAATTTTCTAATTGTTTTTTTGTCTGTAAATATCCTAATTCATATAATTCTTCTATTTTACTTGAATCTAATAATGATATTTTTTGAGAATTTATATTAATCAAATAATCTATTCCTGCCTTTTCATACATTGATAATTCTCTTCCTTGTAATTCCATTGCTCTTGCAGCTACATCTATCATATTTTTACAGCATTCATTTTCTTTGAATATTGTATTAAAAGATATTCCAAACACTTCATCTGCACCAATTTCTTTTAAACATTTCCATGGTAGATTTTCACGTGTTCCTCCATCTATTAATTGCTTTCCATCATATTCACATGGTGAAAATACTACTGGAAAGCTACAACTTGCTCTTACTGCTTTACAAATTGGAATGCTATTAATATATTCAGTATTATCTGATAGCATAGTTCTAGTTTGTTTTGATGTAGCTATATATACTGTTCCTGTTTGTAATTCTACCATTGAAATTGCTAATGGCATTTTTACTTGATTAATATCATATATATTATTTTTTAATGTTATTTCTTTTATAATCTTCTCTACTATTTTTCCACTATTTAATCCATTTACAATGATTTTTCTTTCTATTAATAATCCTAAAATTATTTTTAAAATATTTGTCCATTCCACATATCTAATTTTTTTAGAATATTTTTTAAACATTTTCCACATTTCATCACTACTATACCCTAATGCATACATTGTTGCAATTATACTTCCAGATGAAGCACCAGATACACAATCAAATTTTATTTTTTCTTCTTCTAATGCTTTTAATGCACCTATATGTGCTGCTGCTTTTATTCCTCCACCAGATAAACATAATCCTCTCATTTAAATCCCCCTTATAATTTTTATTAATTCATAAATCATAAAAAAATTTGCTCCTGATAGAATTATAAAAGCAAAAACTGCAAAAGAAAACATTTTATGTTTTTTTAGAAATTTCATATACAAACCTCCCTTATTACTTGTCCTTAATATGTATATGTTCTAATTTCTAATTTATTACTAAAAATGTTTTCTTTTTAACGCAAATTTTTACATATTTAATTGTTCTATTATATTTTTTGCTAAATTTTCATTTATTCCACTAATTTTTGTTAGTTCATCTACTGATGATGTACGTATTTTTTCTACACTTCCAAATTCTTTTAAAAGTGCTATTTTTTTTGTTTTTCCAATTCCTTTTATTGAGTCTAGTTCTGATTTTGTAATACTTTCATCTCTTAATTTTCTATGATAAGATATTGCTGTATCATGTACTTCATCTTGGAATTTTGTGATTAGATTTTTTAGATTTTCAGATATATCTAATTCTTTTCTATTTTCATCCATTAATGCTCTTGTTTGATGTTTATCATTTTTTACCATTCCAAAAACAGGTATATTTAGTTCGTATTTTTCTACTGCTGTTTTAGTTGCTCTTATTTGTGTTATACCTCCATCAGCAAATATTACATCTGGCAATCTTCCAAATCCATTTGACTCACTATCTATTGAATGTTTTAGTCTTCTACTTATTACTTCTTCCATACATCTTGGATCATCTTGACCATAAACTGTCTTTATCCTAAATCTCCTTGACATATTTCTTTTTATTACTCCATCTATCATTACACACATTCCTGCAACAATAAATTCCCCTGATATGTTTGAGATATCATATGTTTCTATTTTTCTAGGCAATCTTTCTAATCCTAATACTTCTTTTAGCTCTACTAATATTTCACTTCTATCTCTTTCTTTGTTTTCTAATGTTATTTTTGCATTATTATCTGCCATTTCCACAAATCTTAATTTTTCACCCTTTTTTGGTAATTTAATTTCCACTTTTCTTCCTGCTTCTTTACTTAGCCATTCCTCTATTGCACTTTTATCTTCAATCTCTTCTCTCACCATTATTTTATTTGGCAAATTGTTATTATCTATATAATATTGTTTTATAAATCCTGATATAATTTCGCTATCTTCCATTTCTCTTAAATCCGGAAAAAAATAATGTTCTCTTCCTACCATTTTACTTCCACGTACAAAAAATATTTCAATACATACTTCTATCTCTGATTTTGCTATACCTATTACATCTATGTTATTTTCTGTAATATTAGATACTTTTTGTTTTTCATTTACTCTTTGTATTGCAAGCATTCTATCTCTTATATACGCAGCTTTTTCAAAATTCATTTTATTGGCTTCTTCTAGCATTTCTTCTTGCAAGTCTTTTAAAACTTTATTTACTTTTCCATCAAGTAAATCTATTATTTCATCTATTTGTTTTCTATAATCTTTTTTTGATATATATCCCATGCATGGTCCAAAACATCTATTTATATGATAATTTAAGCACGCTCTTGTTTCTGATCTGAAATTTTTGCATTGTCTAATTTTATATTTTTGTTTAATAAAATCTAGCATTTCTTTTGCTGCTCCTGGATTTGCATATGGTCCAAAATATTTTGCTCCATCATTTACTATTCTTCTTGTTATTACTACATTAGGATATTCTGACTTTACATCTATTTTTATGTATGGATATGTTTTGTCATCTTTTAATAATACATTAAATTTTGGTCTATTTTTTTTGATTAAGTTACATTCTAATATTAGTGCTTCTGCTTCATTATCTACTACTATATATTCAAAATGGTCTATTAATGATACCATTCTTTTTATTCTTTCTGTTTTATCTGTCTTTCTAAAATATGAACGTACTCTATTTTTTAAATTTACTGCTTTCCCTACATATATTATTCTATCATCTACATCGTGCATTATATATACTCCAGGTTTATCTGGTAACATTTTTAATTGTTCTTCTATATTAAACATTTTTTCCTCCTTTCATATATATCTATACTCTATTATAATACACTATTAATTTGTTTTTTGCAAGCAGAAAAATAACCGGTTCCAAATTAATGGTTCCGGTATTTTATTAGACTGTTTTGGGTTTTGGAAAATTCCTGTAATATTCTGCTATTAATTCATCTAATTCTATACTTAATTGATATATTATACTATAATCTTCTCCTGATATAATGCTTTCGTTCAATTTATTTCTTAATTTACAAATTTCTTCATTTAACATACAGCGTCTCTCCTTTTTTACATTAATTTCTCTGTACATTTATAAATTAACATATTTTTACATTTAAGTCAATAAAATACGGTATGTTTTTCAAAAATATTACGTCCTTATATTTTATTTTTTTTCATTATTCGACATTATTTTACAGTTTTCTTTTTATTTTTTTAAATTTCTACTATTTTATATTACTATTTTGTGTATTTTTTATTACAATTAAACAATTATATTACATTAATCTTTTTTTACTACAGATATTATCATTTTTTTGTCATCAAATACATTATTTAATACTTGAAATACATATTCTTCATTTATTATTGATATTTCTTCTAAATATTCAAAACTGTTAATTTCTCTGAAGAAATCTGCTAAAAACATTCTAGCAATATCTCCTGTATCATTATATTCTTTTACATAACTACCATATATTCTCTTTTTTATTCTAGTAAATTCATTTGTATCAAGTCCAGATTTTTTCATATCATTTACTGTTTCTTTGAATCTTTTATAAATATACTCTGGATCAGGAGATTGACCTGTAATTAATATATGTGCATATCCTCTTGCATATTCATAGTCTAAACTAGGTGTCATAAATATTTTTCCTTCATCATATAATTCTTTATATAGCTTAGAACTTTTTCCTATTATCATATTTAATAATATCTCTATAGCTATATGTTTTTTTACTCTTTCTTTTGTTTCTGCAAGTATATCTTTTATTCCAATAACAAATATTGGTTGACTTACATCCATTTTTTGTTCTATCTTTTCTTTAACAATGTTTTCTGGTTCTTGTGGATATATTCTTTTTATTTCTCCATTTCCTTTTTTATTTATTAGTCTTTTTTTAATTTCTTTCAATAGTTCTTCTGGTTCAAAATCTCCACATATTACCATTGCCATATTTGCTGGGTTATAAAATGTATTATAACACTTATATAGTATTTCTTTATTTATATGACTTATTGTCTCTATTGTTCCTGTAATATCTAATTTTACAGGATGTTCATGATACATAGCTTCTAATGCATTCAAATACACTTTCCATTCAGGATAATCATCATACATCATTATTTCTTGACCAATAATACCTTTTTCCTTTTCAACATTTTCATCTGTAAAATATGGATGTTGTACATAATCCATTAATTCATCTAATG
>CAKPPL010000043.1 GCA_934177555.1 uncultured Clostridia bacterium | reverse complement strand
TGTTGTTCCATTTCTGAAATCTCCTGCCATGTATACTCCTGCCATGTTTATTTCTCCCTTCAATTTATTCTTTACATAATTTTAACTATTTTATTTTACAATAATTTCATTTAAAAATCAAGTATTTTAAGCAAATTTGCTATATTACTATATATTTTTTTGAAAATTTTGTTAGTGTCTCACAACTACCTTTTGTTATTAATACTGTGTCTTCTATTCTTACTCCAAATTTACCAGCTATATATATTCCTGGTTCATTTGTAACAATCATGTTTTCTTTTAATGTATTTTCTGAATAACAACTAAGAATAGGTTCTTCATGTATATCTAATCCTACTCCATGCCCTAATGCATGTATTAAGTCATAATTGTTTAATCTAAAGTCATTATCAACCATTTTTGATATTTGTTTTGTATTTGCCCCTTCTTTTAAATCTTTTAATGTTTGTTCTTGATTTTTTAAAACTAAGTCATATATTGGTTTTACTTCTTCTAATATATCTCCTACAAATATTGTTCTTGTCATATCTGAACAATATCCATTTATCTTACATCCCATATCTATTGTTATTATATCTTTTTCTTGAATCTTTCTTTCGCCTGGTACTGCATGAGGTTTTGATGAATTTTCTCCTGATGCTACTATTGTATCAAAAGCTAAACCTTCTGAATTTTTGTAATAATAATCATCTATTTCTCTTGCTATTTGTTTTTCTGTCATTCCAGGCTTTATATATTTTGTTATATATTCAAAACAGTTATCTGTAATTTCACATGCTTTTCTTATATTTTCTATTTCTTCTTCATCTTTTACTGTTCTTTGTTTTTCTATCATATTTTCTGTTTCTATTAAACTGTTTATTTTGTATTTATGCATATATTCTTTATATTTTGCATATGTTACATAGTTTTCTTCAAAACCAACTTTTTCACAGAATATAAAGAAATTTTCATAATCTTCTTTTCTTAATCCTCTAACATCATATACAACTATTTCATCAAATAATGTTAATGTATTATGAACCTCTTCTATATATCTTCCATCTGTTAAAAATACATTTTCTTTTCTTGTGACTAATAATGTTCCTTCTGCTTGAATATTAGTTAAATATCTTATATTTACAGGATTTGATATTATCATTCCTTGTAAATCTAAGCTTAATAATTTATTTCTTAGCCACTGCATTTTTTGGTTCATTTAACTATTCTCCTCCTTTATACATACCTACTGTAAATATAGTCATAAGTGTACTTATTAGTACTTCTGATGGTACAAATACACAAATAAATGTTGCTATAACTATAAATGGTCCAAATGGAATGTATTCATCTGATTTCTTTATTTTACTTACTATAAGTATTATTCCCAATATTGCACCTATTAGAAAAGACATCATTGCAATTAATATAATATTTGTAAATCCAAAATATAATCCTAATGCTCCCATTAGTTTTACATCTCCAAGACCTAATGCTTCTTTTCCATATATTAACCCACCTATTAATGTTATTGCTAAAAATATTCCTGCACCAGCTAGCATTCCAAACAACATATTTATTGTTATTGCTACATTTGACATTCCATATAAAAATGCAATTACTATCCCTATTTCTGCCATTGTTAAATTTAATCTATTAGGTATGATTTGTAATTTATAATCAATTACAAATGCTGACAATAACATTGGTGTTAGTATTGAATATTTTATTAAATCTAAATTGGCTATAAATGTTTTTTGTATTCCATATCTATACATTAATGCTATATATATTAATGATGTTAATATCATTAATATATAATTTGGTCTAAAGTCTATTTTATATTCTACAAATATTTCTCTTGTAAATACTTTTTTGTATTCAGGTAATCTCTTGTTCATCCAATCTACAAATTGTCCTACTATTAGTCCTAATATTGCTATTCCTACATAATATCCTATATGTGTATCATTTATATACATTTTTTATTATATGTATGACAAACCTGTCATACATTTCCCTCCTTAGTTTTTTGATAATGTTTTTTTATTGAGTTTTCTATTGGTCTTTTTATCATTGTTATCCATATATCTTTTTCAGATATTGGTTCTACTAAAATTGTAAACATTTTGCATCTATTTCCACCTATTATATCTGTAAATATTTGATCTCCAACTACTCCAATATTTTCTGATTTTTCTTGTAATTCTTTTTGTACTTTTTTAAACCCTATTTTTAATGGCTTTTTTGCAAAATACTCGTACTTTATTTTTAATTCTTTTGACACTTTTTCTACTTTTTCTTTTTTATTTGTATTAGATAAAATATATAATTTTATTCCACTTTCTTTTAATTTATTTGCCCATTCAATAGTTGATACTTCTAATTTTTTATCATAATCTATTAATGTATTATCTACATCTAATATTAATGCTTTTATATTGTTTTGTGTTAAAAATTCTAAGCTTATTTCTCTTACATTTTGAAAATATGCTTTTGGATATAATATCATTTAGTCCTCCTGTTATCTTTTTCAGATACATTTTACTATATTATTTTTATAAAATCAATTATTTTAACCTTAATTTATATTATCTGTATATATTTTATAATCTCTTACTATTTTTCTAACATATGTATTTGTTTCTTTAAATGGTATATTTTCTATATCTGATCCGTCTGATTTTATTGTTCCGTTTTGTATCCATTTGTCTACATTTCCACTTCCTGCATTATATGCTGCTAAAGCTATTTCTAAACATTTATATCTTTCTAATAAATTAGATATATATATTGTTCCTAATTCAATATTTATTTCTGGTTCTAATATATTATCTTCTGTTAAATTTATATCATTTTTATTAGCAATTTCTTTTGCTGTTGAATACATTAATTGCATTAATCCTTTTGCATTACTTGATGATACTGCATCAGGATTAAAATTACTTTCTGCTTTTATTATGGCATATATAAGATTTTCTTCTACATTATATTTTTCTGCATATTTGCTCACATATTCTGAATATTCTTTTTTATACATAATCTTTATAGCTATTTTATTTATTAATATAACTGATATTATTAGTGTTATAATTAATGCAATTAAAATTATAATTGCTTTTTTCAGTTTTTTGTTCAAATTTTTCTCTCCTTTGAATCTCAATATATCTATTTATAATCATACCAATTACTAGCTTCTGAAACTTCAGCAATTAATGGAACATTTAATTTTATAGCATTTTCCATGCTATTTTTTAAAATATCTTTTACTAATTCAACTTCATCTAATGTTGTTTCTATCATCATTTCATCATGTACTTGTAATACAATCTTTGATTTTAGATTTCTGTTTTTTAGTTCTTTTAAAACATTTATCATTGCAATTTTCATAATGTCTGCTGCTGTTCCTTGTATAGGTGTATTCATTGCTACTCTTTGCCCAAATTGTCTAACCATATAATTATTTGATTTTAATTCTGGAATATATCTTCTTCTTTTGAACAATGTTTCAACATATCCTATTTCTTTGGCTTGTTCTACAATATTTGTCATAAATTCTTTTATTCCTGAATATTGCTCTAAATATTGTTCTATATATTGTTTGGCTTTTTTTCTTGAGATTCCTAGTTGCTCTCCTAACCCAAAATCACTTATTCCATATACTATTCCAAAATTAACAGCTTTAGCATTACTTCTTTGTTCTTTTGTTACCTCATCTATTGGTGTGTTAAATACCTTTGATGCAGCTTGTCTGTGTATATCTTCTCCATCTTTAAATGCTTGTACCATATGTTCATCATTAGAAATATGTGCTAATACTCTTAGCTCTATTTGTGAATAATCTGCATCTACATATAAACAACCCTCTGCAGGTTTAAATGCTTTTCTTAATTGTTTTCCTAGTTCAAATCTTGTAGGTATATTTTGTAAATTAGGTTCTGTTGAACTAATTCTACCTGTTGCTGTAATTGTTTGATGAAAAAATGAATGTATTCTTTTTGTTTTTTTGTTAACATATGGTTTCATACCTTCTACATATGTTGAATTTAATTTCATTAATTGCCTATATTCTAGTATTTTTTCGATTACAGGATGTTCTTTATTAAGTTTTTCTAAAACATCTACATCTGTTGAATATCCATTTTTATTTTTCTTTACTACTGGTAATTTTAATTTTTCAAACAATACTTCTCCTAATTGTTTTGGTGAATTAATATTAAATTCGCATTCAGCAAGCTGATATATTTCTTGTGTCAATTTTTCTAATCTTTCTTTTAATTGATTTCCATATTGTTCTAGTTCTTCTAAATCTAAATACATCCCATTCCATTGCATCTCTGCTAAAACTTCTACAGTTGGCATATCTATTTTTTTAAACAATTCTGTTGCACCTATTTCATCTAATTTTTTTAATGTTATTTCTGATAATTCATATATTTCTTTTGCATAAAGACTTGTTACTATTTTTGATTTATTATCATCTACATTTATTGTTTCAAATAAACTTGTTTGTGCACTTTCTTCTTTTACACCTTGTTTTACTAGATATTCTTCATTATTAATTTCTAAATAATCTCTTGCTATTATATCCATTTCATATTTACTTGTAGGATTTAATATATATGCTGCAATTTTAGCATCATATGTTATATTTTTCATTGTTATTCCATTTTGTTTTAATATTATATAATCTTGTGCTAAATTATAACCATATTTTTCTATTTTTTCATTTTCAAATAATTTTTTTAATTTATTTATAAATTGATTATCATTTTTTATATAATATATTTTATTTTCAAAATATATTCCTATTGCTTTTATATCTTTTTTTATTATATCTTCTTCTGAATCGTTTTTTTCTGATTCAAAATAATAGTATAATTTCTCTGTTATATTTGGAAATTCTGATTTTTCTATTATTTCTAAGTTATCTTGTTTTTCTGGTTCAGTTTCTTGTTTATTTTCTTTTAAATTAAATCTTTCTATATATCTGTTAAATCTTAATTCTTCAAATAACTCTAGTACTTTTTCTTTATTCCATTCTTCTAATTTTATTTGCTCTAATGTATCTTCTATTGGAACATGTGTATCTATCTCTCCAAGTGTTCTTGATAGTTCTGCCATTTCTTTGTTATTTACTATGTTTTCTTTTTGTTTTCCTTTTAAATCATCTTCTCCAGCTTCTATTTTTTCATATAATTCTTTTACCGTATGATATCTTTGAATTAGTGAAACTGCTGTTTTAGGACCTATCCCTGGTACTCCTGGTATATTATCAGAGCTATCACCTTGTAATGCTTTAACTTCTATTAATTGTTCTGGTTCTAAACCATATTCTTCAATAATTTTTGATCTATTATAATTCTCTGTTTCTGTTTTTCCACCTTTTGTTCTAGGTATTCTTATTGTAATGTTATCACTTGCTAATTGAAATGTATCTCTATCTCCTGATAATATAGTTACTTCTAATCCTTGTTGTTCTCCATATTTTGCAAGTGTTCCAAGAATATCATCTCCTTCATATCCTTGTTGTTCTATAATATCTATATTCATAGCTTTTAAAACTTCTTTTATCACAGGCATTTGTTCTGCAAGTTCTTCTGGCATTCCATGTCTATTTGCTTTATATCCATCATATAATTCATGACGTTTTGTTGGGCCTTTTAAATCAAATGCTACTGCTATATATTGTGGTTTTATATCTTCTAGTGTTTTAAATAATATTGCTAAAAAACCATATACTGCATTTGTATATTTTCCATCCTTTGTTGTTAGCATTTTACTTCCCATTATTCCATAAAATGCTCTATTCATAATGCTGTTTCCGTCTATTAATACTAGTTTATCCATTTTCTTCAATTCCTTTTCTATTCAAATTTTTGTCTGTAAGTATCATCCAGCATAATGATAAAACTATTATTATGCCATAAAAATAAATATCATATTTAAACCATTCTGTTTTATACATATATACACTATTGGCTATTTCTGTTATTAATGATATTTCTATGATGTTTTTTATCATATATGGTTTTTGCCACATTATTGTTGCAAATAACCATATTAAATACCATTGTTGACAAGTTGTTAATATTAATATAAATAATATTATTGCAATATTATATTCTCTCATTGTTTTATAAAATTTTATATTTTTTTGTGTTAATAAATTAATACAAAATCTAAAATAATATATTCCAAATATTAATTGCATAATTGTTTTTAAAATTTGTGTCAAATTTTTATCAATTTGTAAAGTTACACAATAAATTGATTTTGAATATTTCTGAGTTTGAACTATCATTGCAAATAATATTTGATAATCTCTAAAATATACTAAATATTCAAGCATTATAAATAATGCAAATATTACTCCATATTGAACACATCTTAAAAAACGTATACTTAACTTTTCTTCTTTTCTAAAATGATATAATATAATTATTGGTAATAATAATATTGTAAAATATTTTATCCCTGTTGCTAATGCTAAAAATAATATACTTAAATAAATATTCTTTTTCTTTATTAAAAAATATATTGATAGTAATACAAAAAATACTACTATAATGTCATTATGTACCATTCCAATAAATTCTAATAATATAAATGGATTTAATCCATATAGTTCTGCAAATTTTTTCTTTTTGGTTATCTTATATATTAAATAACAATTTGCTAAATGAACCATAATATTTAAAAGTTTAAATATCATCAAACATATATTAACATTTTTAAATGATATTATTGTACATATTGTAAAAATTGCTTGTGCTACTGGTCCATATACTACTGTCGTATCTGCCCAGACATTATTAACTCCTTTTTCTAATATTGTGTCATTTTGTATATTTTCTTTGTTTTGCTCATAAAATTCTTTCATTGTTATATAATATGGATTTTGCTTATATACTGAATTTAATTCTCCTACTCCCATATAATAAAATATGTCTGAACTTGTCCATGGTAACATAGCAAAAAAGATTATACTAATAATTCCTGTATATTTTATTATTTCTTTTATGTCTTTTAGCAAATCTTTTTTTACTATTGTTAAATATATTGCTATAAGTGATGTAAATATTATTAAATATATTGTTGTTGATATTATTTTACTGATATTTTCTGTTATAAAAAAGTTATAATACATATTAAATTCTAATATTGTTTTATTTTGTATTAAATATATTATTGATGGTATTACAAGCATTATGCTTAATATTATGAAGCTTATCTTAATTGCTTTGTTTTTCATCATTTTGCTCCTCTTGTATAATTTTTTGTAATTCTCTTATTGCATTCATTTGTAAATTATGAATTTCAGCTTCACAATCAAAAAAGTATAAATTTGTATATATTGTTATTAATCTATTTAATATATTTTTTCTCTCTTGTAAAGGCATAATTTCTTTTTCTTCTCTTAATCTATTTTCAAATGCTTTTGCCATTGTTATATGTGCACTAATTACAGCAAGATTTGTTTTATACTCAAGTCCATGTTCTTGTATATATTGGATTGTACCTATGTCTGCTGTTTTCTTTAAATCAATTTTTACTATTTTACTTAAATATCTGATTTCATCTATATTTTCTTCTCTATAATAAATTAGTGTTGTATATCTTAAAATATTATATGCTATTTCATATTCTCCTTTTTCTATGAAAAAATAGGCATATTTTTTATAAAAAATTGATATTTCTAATGGTGTTGTTGCTATTTCTATTGCTTCTTTTACTGTTTTTTCAAATTGATCCCATGATTTTGTTTTAATGTATATCTCTAATATCTCCATATATGCATGTGTTTTTACTGGATTCCATTTTAGTGAAATTTTTAATTGTTTCAATGCTTCATCATATTCTTGTTTTTCATAATATATCATTGCTTTTTGTAAATACATTTCAGATAAAAAATTTTGTTTCCATTCTATGTTTCTACTTTTTCCAACTTTATTACAATAAAATACAAATTGTATATCATTTTCAAAATCAAAGATTTGTCCATGTGTACTTATTTCTGTTTTTTCTGTATTTTCTAGTAACTCATTTAATTTTTCTTCTGCCTTTTCTAGTTCTTTATCATTTATAAGTTTATCTATTTCGTTTAGCTTTCTAATTGTTGCATTTATTTCCATTCAATTTCACCTCTTCGTTTTGAATTATTACATATCATATACATCAATTTTTGTTATTATTGGATTTTCTGAATTTATACTATCTTCTTTTAAATATATTGTTACTAAACTTTTTTCAATTACATCTTTTAAATTTGTAATATCTACTTGTCCTTCTGGATAGAATCTTGTTTCAGAATTTATTATAAATGGCACTTCAAATTTATTTGAAGTATTTGCACTGCTACTTTCTTCCATTTCCATTGTTACTATATAGTAATCTCCTTTATTATCTATTGATATAACTTTAGTTGGTGTAAAATCAAAATTACTTGTAGATTCTACTATACTTTTTAAGCATTCTGTTAATAATTCTTTTCCTTCAATATTTCTTGTTATCATATAATCATCAAAATAATCTCCAACTTTTATTTGATTTATATTTAATTCTTCTTCTGTTCTTTGGTTAACAAATCTTGATTCTTCTGATACATCTATTTTTGTTTGTTTATTTGTTTTGTCTTCTTGTATTGTTATATAATTTTCTCCTATTTCTGTTATTTTTCCTCTTATACTTACAATCTCTTCAGTAGTTGAGTTGTCGTTATTTTCACTGAAGTCTCCTGGAGTTATAGTGTTTTGTATATTTTTTGTAGTATTATCTTTTTTATTTTTTATAAAAAATACTATTCCTCCTACAACCACTACTACTATTACTAATATTATTATTAAATTTTTATTTTTCATAATTTTTTCCTCCTTTAAATTTTATACATTCCATTTTATAGCTCTATTTCCATATTGTGCTCCCCATGGTGCACCTGAAATTCTTCCTTCTTTACCTTTTATATTGATTTTAGTTAAATTTCTGCAATATACAAATGCATTTGCTCCAATAGAATTTACATTCTCTGGTATAGTTATCTCTGTTAATGAACTACAATTATTAAATGCTCCTTCCCCTCCTTTCAATCTTTCCAATTACAATCATATAATTATACAGCAATCCTTATTCCGATTCTGTAACTAATCATATTTAAAATACATAATATACAAAATAGAATAACATAAGTTTTAATTTTATTATCTTGTTTTAAAACTAATTTATTTATAATAAATACAACTATTACTGTTAACAATGAAGTAAATATTGTTGGAAATCCTCGTCCTAAAAATAAATCATAAAAATCTTTCATAAATGAATAATCTACATCCGGGCTAGGCATCCTACCTACCCATCTACCATTAGCTATAAAGTATGTAATAATACTATTTATTATAATACAAAATATTGTTATTATTTTATTTCTCTTATACATTTTTATCTTCTCCCCATTTTTAATCAACTTAATATATAATTATTATCTCTTTTTTAAATCTTTTGAATAATAATACATATCAATACATTGTAAATCTCCATCCCATATTTCTTTATCATAATTATCTATAAAGTAGTTTTTTATTGTTTTCTCATATTTATCGAACCCCTGCTTAACATAGAAAGGAATGTTATTCTCTGTTGTTCCTACCAACATTCTGTCATATTTTTGTTTATAATTACCACATAGTGATTTTAAAAGTGTTTTTGCATAACCTTTATTTCTGTATTTTTCTGTTGTAACTATATTTTTTAATTCTAATGTTTTCCTATCAATGTGCAAAATAACTGCAATAGAAATTAGCTCATCTCCCTTTTTTAAAGCATATACATCAGAATCGTTCAAATACTTATGTATCATATC
>CAKPPL010000042.1 GCA_934177555.1 uncultured Clostridia bacterium | reverse complement strand
AATCTATACAGATATCAAAATGTTTTAGAATATGTTGATGGAGAATATCAATTAACAAATAAAATAACAGAACAAAATATTCATGACATGAGAGTTAATATGGATGAAGCAGATGCAATAGAATTTGATAAATTCATAGAAAAATATTGGGGAGAAAAAGTAGGAGTTACAGAATCTGCTACAGTAGAAGCTCCAAAAAGAAGAGGAAGAAAAACAAAGACAGAAACAGAATAAATATTCTTAAACAATAAGGAGGTGTGTTATATAATTGAGTACAACATTAATGAAGTATATATTAATTGGTTCAGGAATATTATTTTCTGGAATAATTATAGCATATATCATATTGTCTAAGAAAATGCAAAAATCTGAATATAGACAAATGAAAAAATTGCAAGAAGGAACAAAGGCAAATACATTTTCAAAAGATATATTATATCAAAAATTATATTTAACATATATAAAACTTCCATTTATAAAAAGATATACTTATAAATTGAGAAGAAGGTTAGAAATTTTAAATATTGATGATGAATATACTACAAGAAGAGATTCAGCAAGAATTTTAACAAAAGCAATTTTAATTTTAATACCAATAATAATTGCTACTATTGCTATAGCACATTCAAATGTATTATTAATGAGTATATTATTAATTTTTGAATTATTTATTATAGATACAGTTGTAGATGGAATGGTAGACAAAATAGACAACAATTTACTTAGAGAACAAATAGACTTTTTTGCAGAAATAAGACATGCTTATCATGAATATAACATGGTAGAAGAAGCAATATATCAAGTATCATTAGATGATGAAAAAAGTGTTTCAAAACAAGGCGAAAAAATTTATGAAATATTAATTTCTGATGACCCTGAAATGGAACTTGAAAAATATTATGATATTGCACCTAATAGCTATTTAAAAGAATTTGCTGGTATATCATATCTAACCAGAGAATTTGGGGATAGAAAAGAAGAAGGTGGAGCATCATTATATTTAAAAAATATAAATAACATAACACAAGAAATGCAGATTGAAATTTTAAAAAGAGATAAATTAAATTATGTATTTCAAAGTTTAGCAGTAATTTCAATAGCACCAGTATTATTATTAGAGCCATTAAAAAAATGGTCAACATCTAATTTTACATTTACACAAAGTTTTTATAATGGTAAATTAGGAATGATAGTACAAATATTAATTGTTTTATTAACAGTTATATCATATATTATGACTAGAAAATTAAAAGATAATGGTGGAGTACAGGTAGATATAGCAAGAAATGACCATCCTTGGCAAGAAAAAGCATATAAAAATCCATTTATTAAGAAGATTGTAAATTTATTTATACCTAAAAAAGGTTCAAAAGATTACAAAAAAATGCAAAAACTATTAAAGGATTCAGCATCAAAAGCAAAAATGGAATGGGTATATGTAAATAGAATAAGTTTAGCAATTATTACATTTATAGCAACAATATTTTTATCTGCACAATTACATAGAATAGCTATAAATTATGTTTATACAGAACCTACAACAGAGTCTACAGTTATGGGGACACTGTCAAAACAGAACCAAAGGAAAGCAGAAGAATTAACGAAACAAGATAACTATTTTATAGAAAAATTTAAAGGAAACTTAAATGTAAAACAATCAGATGTAGAAAAAGCTATGATAAATTCTAAATATTATGAAGAATCAGACGAAAATCTATCAAAAGATGCAGAAAGAATTATAAAAAAATTAAACATAATTAATTCTGAAAATATACAATGGTTTGAAGAATTAATAGCAATAGTATTTGCAATTATTGCATATATGGCACCAGTATTAATGATGAGATTCCAGAAAAAGATGAGAGAAATGGAAATGGAAAATGAAGTAATGCAATTCCAAACAATTATTGTAATGCTTATGAAGATAGAAAGAGTAAATGTTGAAATGATATTAGAATGGCTTGAAAGATATTCTAATATTTTCAAAGAACCAATTTCTCGATGTGTAAATAATTATGAAGCAGGTGCATGGGAAGCACTAGAAGAATTAAAAAATTCAGTTACAAATTCTGATATGATTAGAATAGTAGAAAGTTTACAAGCAGCAGTAGAAAAAATACCAATAAGAGAAGCATTTGACGAATTAGATGCTGATAGAGACTATCACCAAGAAAAAAGAAAAGATGCAAATGATAGATTAATTTCAAAAAAAGGATTAATAGGAAAAGGAGTTGGATTTGCTCCTATGATATGTTTGTTTGTAGGATATCTAATTATACCTTTAGTTGTAATAGGACTTACAAGTATGTCTGATGCATTCTCACAATTAGGTGTATAAAATTGGAGGTTTAAATGGAAAATGCAACAAAAGCATTGTTAATTGCAGCAAGTGTATTAATAGTTGTTATGATTTTATCTTTAATTATGATTGCATATAACCAAATTTCTGATTATTATGCTTCACAACAGGAAACAACTAGAGTGGAGCAGTTATCAGAATTCAATAAAGAATTTGCAGGATATAATAGAAGCAGTATTAGAGGAAGTGACTTGATTTCATTTATGAATAAAGTAATAGATTATAATGAAAGACAAGCATATGAAGAAGGAACAGGATATGAAAGAATAATTGTTAATATAAAAGTAACAAATTTAAATGATTTTAAATATTCAAATAGTGATAGATCCGTTATTCCTGTGGATGATAATAATATTATTAGTAATGATGTTAATAGTGGAACTAGTAGAGAAAAAGATAAAAAATTAATTTCTATAACAGAAATAGAAAGTCAATGTACAACAGCACTTGCAAATAGCTTAGGAATAAAGGTAACAAATGCTCAAATGCAAAAATTATCAGCAGGAATATCAAATATTATGATAAATAATAATGCTTCAGAAATAGATAAACAAAAAAGAGAAAATTTATTAAAAAATATTTTTAATGTTAATATGGATTATAATTCTAAAATGAGTGATATACAAAAACAAACATGTAATTATTATCAATATACTCAATTTAAGAGAGCTCGTTTTGATTGTAAAAATATTGAATATGCTACTGGAACAGGTAGAATAAATAAAATGGAATTTGAAGTACAAATAAAAAATGGAAATGTAGTATTTAATTAAAATTATTGAAAGGATATTTAAATGGAAAATGCAACAAAAGCGCTGATGATAACAGCAGGAGTATTAATGGGAATCTTAATATTATCTTTAGGTGTTTATTTATATGCAACTTTAAGTGATTATGTATCAGAACAACAATCAAATATGGAAATGAATGCAAATAATAAATTTAATGCACAATTTTATAAATATGCTGATATGACAGAAGTTACAATACAAGATATAATCACTGTTGCTAATTTAGCTTATGAAAATAATCTAAAAAATAATTTGACTGTAAATGACGCAAATGAGAATACACTATATGTAACAGTTTATGCAAAATTAAATGGTACAGGTACATTACAAAGAATAGAAGATACAATAAATGAAAAATCTACTCAATATTTAAAAAATGATAATAATAGATCAAAATATCAATATAAATGTTATAGTAAAAATATAAAAGTAAGTAATAAAACAGGTAGAGTTTATGAAATAACTTTTGAATAATACTTGAAGAATTTATAAGAAAATGTTATAATCAAAAAAGGAGAAAATATGAAAAAATTATTGATATTTTTGGCTATTGTAGTTATAATAATTGCGATAATATTTACTCAATATTATGGATATAAAGTAGAAAAAAACACAATAACACAAGAAAATGAAGAATATGAAAAATATTTAGATCAAGAAATTTATGGACTAGAAATAGGAACAATTATAAATAAGACAATAGATAATAACAATAAAAATCAAGTTCAGAAAGATGAACAAGGTATTTATCAGCAAAATGATACTAATTCAATAGAAATAGAAATCTATATAAAGGATAATGACACAACATACAAAATGGAAACATTTTATAATGCAGGAACAGAACAATTTGTTCAATATTATGGAAATATTAAATTCAAATGTTCAAAAATAGATTATCATGAGAAAAGTAAAAGAGTAAAATATCTTTTATTTGAACAAGTTTAAATTAGTTAATAATATTCACTAACAATTTAGTGAGACTTTATAAAACAAAAGTAGAAAAGGGAGGAAAAATAATGGAGAACGCAACAAAAGCATTACTTATTGCAGCAGCTATATTAATAGCAATAATGATAATATCTTTGGGATTAGTAGTTTTCAATATGGGAAAAGAAACAGTATCAAATATTAATTTAAATGCACAAGAAATTGAGGCACATAACAATAAATTTACACCATATGAAGGAACAAGCAAAAGAGGAAATCAAGTAAATGCATTATTAAATACTGTATTAACAAATAATACAACATTAACAGAAGATGAAGCTGGTCAAAAAGTTACTGTATATGATGGAACAGATTCAGTATGGCTAGGTTCAACAGCAACATCTTTATCAAAAAGAGCAGATACAGGAAAAACATATACTGTAACAATGGATAGAGATGCTAGTACAGGATTAATAACTTCAATACATATAACACAAAATTCAGCTAATAAAAATAATGGTTAAAAAACTTAATTATAATAAATTGAAAGGAGATATGCTATGGAAAATGCAGCAGAAGCACTAAAAATTGCATTTGGTTTTATGATGTTTGTGCTAGCATTAGCACTTAGTATATCTTCTTTTTCTCAAGCAACACAAGCTGTTCAGTATATAATAACAGCTAGAGATAGAGAAACGGAATATACATATGTAAAACCATTAACAGATTCAAATGGAAATGTAATAACAGATAGAATTGTTGGAGTAGAAACAGTAGTACCTACAATGTATAAAGCATATAAAGAAAATTTTAAAATAATATTTTTAAAAAAAGATGGTTCAACTCCATTATATTTATATACATATGTAGATCCAAATGGAAATAAGACTAATATAAATTATATTGACCTAGAAAATGAAATACTATCAGGAGCACAAGAAGCTATTGAGCATTTAACAGTTATTTTAAATAAAAAAACATCTAGCCCAGCAAAGTATAGAGATCAATTTTTACATAACGAGGGATTATATGAGTATTTTAAAGGAAAGACATTTAAAGAAGAGCTTGGAGAATACTATCAAGAAGATGATGAAGCATTAAAAAAAGGAACAACTACATCTAGTGATGTCTTAGAAATAAATAAAACTAAAAAAAGAGTTATAACATATATTTGTCAGCAAGATACATAAAATATCATAAAAGAGAGAAGGAATAATAATGGAAGATACGCCAGTAACAGTTATTGGAATTATAATTGCTGCCATAATGATGTTTCTAGTACCATTAGTTACGATAGCTGATAGAAATGATGATATAGCTCAATTAGTGGTTCAAACAGAAACTGCAGAATTTGTAGATAAAATTATAAAAACAGGAAAAATAACAGATGAAGATTATCAAACCTATTTATTAAATTTAGCTTCATCAGGAAATACTTATCAAGTAGATATAGAAATAAAAATATTAGATGAAAATACATCTAAAAAAACAACAGATCAAAATAATAGCAAAATAGGAAAAAATACATACTATTCAATATATACAAGTCAAATAGAGGAAAAACTTGCTAATGATAAAAATGCACACAGAGATATACAAGACTATAATGCAAAAATAGTTTTAAAAGATGGAGATATAATTTCTGTAACTGCAAAAAATAGTAGTATGACATTATCACAAACATTAAAAAGTGTTTATTATACAATAGTAGGTGATGATCTTTATATAATATCAAGTTCAAGTGCCGGAACTATTGCAGTAAATGGGGCAACATAAATGGAGATTTTATACATATTAACAATTATATTAATAATTACATTACATATGTTGATATATAAAAAAGAAGAAAAACAAAATTTTTTAAAATGGTTTATTTTAAGTTTTGTAATATTTTTATGTTATAATATTTTTATATGTGTAATTATGTCTTTTATAAAAATAAAAACAAATTTAATAACTTTATTAATAGCAAATGTCATAATAATATCTATTATGGCATTAATAGTTTACAAACAAAGAAAAGTACAAAAATATTTTATAAATATAATAGATATTATAGTATTGGTATGTATGTTAATATTAACAATAGGAATAATGATAAAAAATCTAAGATTTCCATTAAATATAAAACATATAATAACAGATGCAACAGTTCATTATTTTGCAGCAGATGAATTTTATAATTATTCAATGCTGTTATTTGAAAAAAATTCAGATGTTTTAAACTTATGGAATGTAAATTTTTTAATGCCAGGAGCTTATATAAATACAGGTATTTTGTTTAAAATATTTAGTAAAATAATTGATGAAACATTTTTTTATGAGATATATTTTTCATTTGATACATTTATATACTTTTTATCAGGAATATTAATGTATATATTATTAAGTCAAAAAAGCAATCAAAATAAAAAAAAGATTGTTCCATTTATAATTTCATTAATATATATGTTAGCATATCCATTAAATAGTTATTTATCAGGATTTTCATATTTATCATTAGGATTAGATATAATAATAGCAATATTAATAGTTATGGAGCTAGATATAAAAGAATATTATAAATGTATTTTAATGTTTTTTCTAAATTTTGGAATAATGTTTTCATATTATTTTTTTGCACCAGTTATATATTTAGCAGTTTTTTTGCAAATAATAATAGAATTAAAGAAAAATAAACAAAAAATATTTTCCAAAATTAATTTATTAAAAATAAGTTTTACATTAATATTTCCAGGTATTTTTGGAATAATGTATTTTGTAATATTTCAAATGTTAAAATATAGTACAACTCAAACTCCAAATTATATGAAAATAGTTGGATATTCTGGAGAAATATATCAAAACTTTATAGGAAATATAAGTTTTTTTCTAATATTATCTATTATATATTTGATATATAGTGTAAAAAATAAGAAAAATGAGTTATCTGATAAAATGTTAATATTAGAAATAATTTTTATTTCAATATTATTTGTAGGAATGAAAATTAATAAAGTTTCAGAATATTATTATTATAAATGTTATTATTTTTTATGGTTATTAGTAGTAATATCTGGATACAAATTTTTGAATATTTTGTATCAAAAAAAGCTAAGAATCATAGTATATATTTTTTGCATATTATATTTTATAGGAATTTTTTATCATAAATCATTTTTATTTGATATATACCAAGAGAATGAAATGGACTTAAAAATGGAAAATACAATTTTACAAAATGATGAAGTAAAATTAATACAATATTATAATAATAATCTAAAGAAAAATCAATTAGAAGATAATACATATATATGTTTAACATCTGAAGCAAGAGCAAGGTGGATATATGTTCTTACAAAAAATGCACATTTTCTAATAAATGGAATATATGGTGAAC
Source organism: uncultured Clostridia bacterium (assembly GCA_934177555.1). Classification (GTDB taxonomy): domain Bacteria; phylum Bacillota; class Clostridia; order TANB77; family CAG-508; genus CAG-269. The sequence goes on along the minus strand of CAKPPL010000042.1, from coordinate 2,490 downwards.
AATTAGATGATGATATAAAACAATATGAACAAAGTAATAAAAAATATTTTGTTTTGTTTAAAAGAGATTATGAGGGAGAATATGAGAAAATAAAAGAATCATTATCAAATCAAATAAATATTATTTTAGAAAATAATTCAGGAATGATTCTAGATAAAAATTAACTGAATAAAAACAATTTTAATACAAATAATAAAATATGAGGAGTGAAATTTACAATGAAAACACTCAAAAAGATTATTTTATTATTTGTATTAATTTTTATATACACATATATTGTATCAGTAGACAATATACCTCAAAATATAGAAATATTTAAAGGTGAAAAGATTAATATATCAACATTATGGGGAATAAGCATAAAGAAAGAAAACAGTTCTGTTGAAACTTCATCAGCTTTAAGGACAGAAACTTTTGAAAATGCAGGAAAAGAAACTTTAGAAGTAAATTTATTTGAAAAAATAACTTTAAAAACAATTAATGTAAGTGTATTAGAAGAAGTAGATGTAATACCAATAGGGCAAGTTGTTGGAGTAAAATTATATACAAGTGGAGTACTAGTTGTTGGAACATCTTCAATAGAAAATCAAACTGGAGAAATAGTAAAGCCATTTGAAGGAACAGGAATAAGAGAAGGAGATTCAATTATTGAAATAGATGGAAAAATTATAAATAATACAGAAGAACTAACAGAAGCTGTGAAAAATTCAAAAGGAGAAGAAATAGAAATAACATATGTAAGAAATGATAAAAAAGAAACTTGCAAAATAAAACCAGTGCAAGATAGAGAAAATAAATACAAAATAGGCTTATGGGTAAGAGACAGTGCAGCAGGTGTAGGGACAATTACTTTTTATAATAGTGATACTCAAAGTTTTGCTGGTTTAGGACATGCAATAACTGATATAGACACTGGAGAAATAATAAATACAGCATCTGGAGAGATTGATAATGTTAATATATTATCTGTTGTCAAAGGTCAAAAAGATGAACCAGGAAAAATACAAGGAACAATAAAAAATAATAGTATTATAGGTAGTATATATAAAAATACTAAATATGGAATTTATGGAATAATAAAAAATGAAGAAAATCTAGCAATAGATTATTCAAGAAAAATAAAAGTTGCATCAAGACAAGAAATAAAATCAGGAGAAGCAATCTGCTTATGTGGTGTTGATGGAAAAGTAAAAGAATATAAATTAGAAATTCAAAAAATATATTTAAACAATAATTATGATAATAAAAGTATGTTAATAAAAATAACAGATGAAGAGCTTTTAGAAAAGACAGGTGGAATTGTGCAAGGTATGAGTGGTTCTCCAATTATTCAAAATGGAAAATTTATTGGTGCAATTACACATGTTTTAGTAAATGATCCTCAAATAGGTTATGCAGTTTTTGGAGACATTATGATAAAACAACTAGCTGAATAAAATTTGAAAGTTTAGTCAGTTATATTGACAAGATATATTTAATATGATAATCTAGTATTGAAAACTAGATGGCAAAAGAAAAATGTTTGAAAAGGAATTGAAAAATTCTTTTTCAAACAAATTTATGCCTTGAGAAAGGAATAAAAAAATGGAAAGAGAAAGATATTTTGAAGCAAAAGAATTTGAAAATATAAAAGAGATAATTTATAATTCAGCAAAAGAATATGCTGAAAATATAGCATTTATAATAAAACATAAAAAAGATAAAGAAGTTACATATGAAAATATAACATATAAAAAATTATTAGAAGATATAAATGCATTGGGTACTAGATTATATGATTTAGGTTATAAAGACAAAAGAATAGCAATAGTTGGTAGAAACAGATATGAATGGGTATTAACACATTTATCAAATGTCTTAGGAGGTATTGTTTCAGTTCCATTAGATAAAGAATTGCAAATAGAAGAATTAGAAAGTTGTTTAATAAGAAGTAAAGCAGATGTTGTAGTATTTGATGAAAAATATATTGAAAATATTGAAGAAATCAAAAATAGAAAAAATACAAATTTACAAGAATTTATATGTATGAGTAAAGTTGATGGGTATAAAAATGTTATGGATTTAAAAGAAGAGGGACAAAAACTAATAGAACAAGGAAATACAATTTATATAAATACCCAAATAGATTCTAACAAAATGGCAATATTATTATTTACATCAGGAACAACATCAAAATCAAAAGCAGTAATGCTTTCACAAAAGAATGTTGCGTCAAATGTTTATGCAATGTTATTAGTAGAAAAATTTTTACCTACAGATGTTAATTTAGCATTTTTACCATTTCATCATATATTTGGTTCAACAGAGATGATAGTAATGCTAGCATCAGGATTGGCAACAGCATTTCCAGATGGTTTAAGATATGTAGCTCAAAATTTAAGAGAATATAAGATATCATTATTTGTTGGCGTTCCATTATTAGTAGAAGCTATTTATAAAAATATAGAAAAAGAAATAGAAAAACAAGGAAAAACTAAACTAATAAATAAT
>CAKPPL010000041.1 GCA_934177555.1 uncultured Clostridia bacterium | reverse complement strand
TTGTTTGCTTTCTGCATATTTAACACTTTTTTCGATCATTTGAAGATTTTTTTGAAATTTTTCTTTTACTGCTTTTACTAATGGTAATAGTCCCTTTTGATTTTCATATTCTAAAGGCTCTCCTCCTAAAAGTGATAGTCCTGCAACATATGGATGATCTAATTCACTTATAATTCTGTCTATATCTTCTTGTGTAAATTCTTTTCCATAATTAAAATCCCATGCTTGCGCATTAAAGCATCCTTTGCAATGATGGTTACATCCACTTACAAATAAAGACACTCTTACTCCTTTTCCATTTGCTATATCTGCTGTTTTTATATCTGCATATTTCATTTTTTTCATCTCTTTCTTTCATTTAATTAGTTCGTAATGCTTTATAAGCACTTTGTCTTTCTCTACCTAGTGCTGTATAAAATGCAATTTTATAATCATTATTATTTAATTTTTCTATGTAATCATAAATATCATCAAATGTTGTAACATCATTTTGAGTCACTATACTATTATAAGATGCATCATAATTTTTTAGTGGATAATAATATCTTATAATTGCTCCTGTACTATCTGATACACTTGTTCTTTTGAAATCCAAATTCAATCTACCTGCTGATTGTCCAGCTATTCCGACAGTTCCATTTGCAATAGTATTATCTCCTATTCTGTAATAATACTTATCATTTCCAAGTATGTAAATATTTTCTTCTAATACGACTTCTTTACTCTCAGAGTTACTTACAATAGTATATCCATTATATACTTTTCCTCCAATATCTAATCCTTGTACAAAACTTATTAATGAAATATTATTAATAAGTCTATCCCATTCATCTTCTTTTAATTCTGGCATTTGAAATTCTATTCCTGTCGCTTGTGAATATTTGTTATAATTTGATATTGCTATTGATAAATTTTCTTCTATTACATGTCTAATTACTGCTAATCTATGTTGATTAAAATTTGACAATTCTTTTTCTATATTATTTTGTTTTGTCGAATCATATTTTGTGAATATTTTTGTTCTATAATTAACATCATTTTCACTCCATATTTTATTTCTTCCATCTGCTGTTCTAGCATCTCCATATGTTAAATCACCAAAAGTATTTTCTACATATTCTGTAAATTCTTTTGCCTGTTTATAATATTGTATTGCTTGATCATTTGAACTAATTTTGTCTGTATAATACTTATCTGCATTTGTTCCTTTTAAATCTCCTTGTACAGTTATTTTTCCATTTGATATGTAAAAAATTTTGTGTTCTGCACTATCTGTATCATAGTAATATTTAGTTCCATTTACTTTTATATATGGATATTCATTTCCTAATACATATTCTTTTAATTCTGTCTCTTTTGTTATTGTAACTCCATTATATGTTACATTATCTTCATTTGCATTTGTTATATTATCTATTAAATATCCCTCTCTATTTACATATTCCTTGCCATTATTTATTGTTCCTTGAATTGTAATATAATTATCTAATGAATATGTTATTACTACATCTATTCCACCCTTTACATATCTACAGCTATATGTTATATATGGTTTTAAACCATATTCGTTTTCTCCATTTCCATACATTGGTTTACTTGTATCTTTTATTGGTTCTCCATTAGAATCTTGTTTTACTGCTCCACTTGCATTTTTTTGATATTCATACATATAATTTACATTTGTATATGGTGAATATATATAAAAACCATCATACATTGTATATACTAATGCTGGAATATAACTATTTAAATCTTCTTCTGTGTATCCATTTAGTCCAAATGTTGACATTATTGATGTTTTAAATGTTGAAACAGATGCTTCAATGTCTCTTAATTTTGAGTTTGATAAATCTGACATTGTACTATTTGATGTATTTACTTGAAATGCTTTTATTGCATCATATGTTGCTGATGTTAATTTTGTATCATATAGTGTTTGTAAATTTAGTGTTTTTATTTGAAATTGAGTATATGCAGATAGAACTATTGAAATAGGTAATATTATAATAACAAATATTATTGCTAAATTTTCTATTTTCATATTTGTTCAACTCTCTTTATTTTTATTTATATTATATAATTACTACATTTATCATTTTTTGTCAATAGATAAAATTACCACAAATTCTTTAAAAGTCAGTAAAAGAGCACTGTTTAAGTGCTCTTTTTTTATTCAGAAAAAATTCTATCGAATTCTTCTCCTTCAATTTTTTCTTTTTCTAATAATACACCTGCAACTTTATGAAGTTTGTCAACATGTTCAGTTAAAATTTCTCTTGCTCTATTATATGCTTTATCAACAATTCTTTTTACTTCTTCATCAATAATTCCAGCTGTTTCTTCTGAATAGTCTTTTGTTTGTGCAAAGTCTCTACCTAAAAATACTTCACCTTCTCCTCCACCAAACATTATTGTTCCTATTCTGTCACTCATACCATATTTTGTTACCATATTTCTTGCAATTTGTGAAGCTCTTTCTATATCATTACTAGCCCCTGTTGAAATATCATTTAATATTAATGCTTCTGCAACTCTACCACCTAATAGTGATACTATATTTTCTTCCATTTCTGTTTTTGACATAAATGATTTATCTTCTGTTGGTCTATACATTGTATATCCTCCAGCCATACCTCTTGGTACTATTGAAATTTGATGTACTGGATCTTGTGTTTCTAAATATCTACTTACTACTGCATGACCTGCTTCATGATATGCTACTAATCTATTTTCTTTTTCACTTCTTACTCTTGTTTTCTTTTCTGGTCCCATTGTTACTTTTACCATTGCATCTTCAATTTCTTTCATACCTATTTCTTTGAAGTTTCTTCTTGCTGCTAATAATGCTGCTTCATTTAATACATTCTCTAAATCTGCTCCTGCAAAACCTGATGTATTTTTTGCTATTACTTTTAAATCTACATCTTCTGATAATTTTTTCTTACGCGCATGTACTTCTAATATTTGTTCTCTTGCTTTTACATCTGGGCTTGATACTACTATTTGTCTATCAAATCTTCCTGCTCTTAATAATGCTTTGTCTAATACGTCTGGTCTATTTGTTGCTGCAAGTATTATTACTCCTTCATTGTCTGAGAAACCATCCATTTCAACTAATAATTGATTTAATGTTTGTTCTCTTTCATCATGTCCTCCACCTAATCCTGCTCCTCTTTGTCTTCCTACTGCATCTATCTCATCTATAAATATTATACATGGTGCTGTTTTTTTAGCTTGTTCAAATAAATCTCTTACTCTTGATGCACCAACACCAACAAACATTTCAACAAAGTCTGAACCACTTATTATATAAAATGGGACTCCAGCTTCTCCTGCTACTGCTTTTGCTAATAGTGTTTTTCCAGTTCCTGGTTGCCCTACTAATAATACTCCTTTTGGAATTCTTGCTCCCATGTCAGTGAATTTTTTTGGATTTTTCAAAAATTCTACTATTTCTTCTAATTCTTCTTTTTCTTCATCAACACCTGCAACATCATCAAATGTTACTCTATTTTTTTCTCCTGAATTTACTAGTCTTGCTTTACTTTTTCCAAATGACATTGTCTTATTTCCATTTTGTGGTCCTGTACTCATCATCATAAACCAGAAAATAAAGAATATTATTAATAGTCCAAATGGTGTTATTAAACTTAATATTGTAATCCATATTGATTCTTTTTGTTCTTCTAGTGTAAATTCTCCTGTTTTTAAATAATCTTCTGCATATGTCATGAAACTATCTAAACTTGGAATATTAACTTCTTTTTCTAATTTAGAATTTTTTAATTTTACTGTTGCAGAACTTCCATCTGATGAAATCTCTATATTTTCAACTTCTCTATTTTCAACACTTGTTATTAATTCAGAATATGTCATTTTTGAACTATTATTTTCCATTATTGATGATAATAATACAATGACTATAATTCCTATTATTAGCCACATTGCTAATGTTTTTATTCCCTTTTTCAATTCTATGTCCTCCTCATATTCATATTTTAATACTTGAAACTATAACATACCTTATTTCTTTTTTCAAGAGTTTTTTTATGACTTTTTTGTGTCCATTTTGTTACTTTTCTACGGATTCTTGATTTGAGATATAAAAAATATTTTTTTATCTTTTACCAAAACTTTTAAATTTTTATTTGGTGTTAAAAATTTATTTCCAATATTATTATCACATAACTTGATTATATCTTTTATATGTATTTTTTCAATTCCTTGACTTGAACCATTTAATAATTTTACTACATATAATATTAATCTATTTTTTATCACAATTTCTTGTTTATTAAATTCTTTTAAGTCTAATATAATTTCTTGTTCTGTTTTATTTATTAATAAATTATTATATTCTTTCATCATCATTTTTTCTATGTATTCATTTTCATCTTTAACTACTTCTGATAATCTATTTATTGTTTCTATTATATTTGGATTAAATTCTTGTTTAATATATGGTATTACAATATTTCTTATTTTATTTCTAGTATATTCATTTTCAAAATTTGTCTTATCTATTCTTGGTTCTAATTTATTATATTCACAATATTGTTCTATTTCTTTTCTTTCACATTCAATTAGTGGTCTTATATATTTATTATCTCTTATTGGTTCTATTCCTTTTAATCCTGATATCCCACTTCCTCTTAATAAATGCATTATAATTGTTTCTATTTTATCATTTTTATTATGTGCTATTGATATTTTGTTTGATGCAGTTTTTTGCATTATTTCATCAAAAAATTCGTATCTGGCATTTCTGCCAGCTTCTTCTGTCCCTATTTTTTTATTATTGGCAATTTTTTGCACATCTATTCTTTTTATATAACATTCAATATTGTGATTTTCACAGTATTTTTGTACATATTTTTCATCTTCTATTGCTTCTTCTCTTATCATGTGGTTTATATGTGCTACTACAATCTCAAAATCAATTATCTTTTCTTCTTTTATTTTTCTTAATATATCTAACATTGAGATTGAATCTGGTCCTCCAGAAACTCCTAATACAATTTTGTCTTTGTCTACTATTAAATTATACTTTTTAATTGTTTCTAATACTTTTTCTTTCATTAATACCTCTTTTTAATCATCAAACCTTTTTTCTAAATTCACAAATTTTGTATAATTTCCCATCCATAATAATTCTGTTGTTCCAGTTGAACCACCTCTTTGTTTTGCTATTATTACTTCTGCTATATCTTTTTTCTCGCTTTCTTTATTATAATAATCATCTCTATATAAAAACATTACTATATCTGCGTCTTGTTCTATTGCTCCTGATTCACGTAAATCTGATAACATAGGTCTATGGTCTGGTCTTTGCTCTACTGCTCTTGATAATTGAGATAATGCTATTACTGGTACATTTATCTCTTTAGCAAGAATTTTTAAAGATCTACTTATTTCTGATATTTCTTGTTCTCTGCTTCCTGCTCTTTTATTATTTCCTTGTACTAGTTGTAAATAATCAATTACTACTAATCCAATATTTTTTTCCATTTTTAGTTTTCTACATTTTGTCCTTATTTCCATTACAGAAATTCCTGGTGTATCATCAATATATATTTCTGACTCTGATAATGGTCCTATTGCTCCTGCAAGTTTAACCCAATCATCTTCTTCTACTTTTCCTGTTCTTACTTTATTGCTATCTACCATTGCTTCACTACATAAAATTCTGTTTACTAATTGATCTTTTGACATCTCTAAACTAAATATTGCTACTGGTGTTTTTCCTCTTAATGCTGCATTTGTTGCTATATTTAATGCAAATGCTGTTTTTCCCATTGCAGGTCTTGCTGCTACTAATATTAGTTCTGAACCATGTAATCCTGCTGTTTTATAATCTAATTCTGCAAATCCTGTTGGTACACCTGTTATATGTTGCTTTCTATTATATAATTCTTCTAATTTAGTGAAGCTCTCTACTAATACATCTTTTATTGGGGTATAACCTTTTTGATTTTTGCTTTGCATTATATCAAAAATTTTCTTTTCTGCTCCATCCATTATATCTTCAACATCTTCTGTTGGACTATATCCTAATTCTATTATTTCATTTGCTGTTTTTATTAGATTTCTTAATATTGATTTTTCTTCTACTATTTTTATGTATTTTTGTACATTTGCTGTTGTTGGAACTTTTTCAGGAAGACTTGCTAAATATTCATATCCACCTACTTGTTCAAATTTATCCATTGATTCAAGTTCATCTTTTAATGTAATTATATCAACAGGTTCTGATTTATTATATAAGTTTATTATTGCTTGATATATTGCTTTATTATCATCTCTATAAAATGCATCTTCTTTTAATACTTCTATTGCTGCTATTACTGCATCTTTGTCTGTTAGCATACTTCCTAATACTGCTTGTTCTGCATCTATATCATGTGGTGGTATTTTCCCTAGTTCCATCTTTTTTCTTCCTTTCTATTAGCCTATTACATCTACTTTGATTTTTCCAATTACTCCTTCAAATAATTTTACTTGCACTGTATATGTTCCTAATGCTTTTATGTTTTCTTTTAAATCAATTTTCTTTTTATCTATTTTTATATTGTGTTGTTTTTCTAAATTGTCTGCAATTTCTTTTGAAGATACTCCTCCAAATATTTTTCCATTTTCTCCTGTTTTTACTGTTATTCTAACCATGATTTTTTCTAATTTTTGTGCTAACTTTTGTGCTTCTTCTTTTTCTACATCTTTTTTAAATTGATTTGAGTCTTTTTGTGCTTGTAATTTTTTCATATTTTCATTATTAGCTTCTACTGCTAAATTTTTAGGAAATAAAAAATTTCTTGCATATCCGTCTGATGCATTAATTATTTCATCTTTTTTTCCTACTCCTTTTATATCTGCTTTTAATATTACTTTCATTTATATCATTCCTTTCTGCTTTGCTTTTTCTGAATATAATCTATATTGCTATTTTACTCTAAAAACATAAAAATAGCAAGCTTTTGCTTGCCATTTTATAATACTTTATTCTTTTTCAGAAAAATACTCATTGATTTTTTCTGTAAGTTCTTGTTTTGCTTCTTCAATACTTTTATCCTCTAATTGTGCACCTGCTAAAGTAATATGGCCTCCTCCACCTAACTTTTCTAAAATCATTTGCACATTTATATCTCCTATTGAACGCCCACTAATGCAAACTTTGTTTTCCATTGTTCCTAATACAAATGATGCTGTTATATTTCCTATTGTTAATAATTCATCTGCTGCTTTTGCACATATTAAACTTGTATCTTTTTCTTGTACTTCATAAGAAGATATTGCTATTGTATCATAAATAACTTCTGATTTTCTTACTACTTCTGCAATTTTATTATAACTGTCTAAATCACTTTGAAACCACTTTTTGACTTTTATTATATCTACTCCACATCTTCTTAAATATGCTGCTGCTTCAAATGTTCTAACACCTGTTTTAAATGTAAAGTTTTTAGTATCCATCATTATCCCAGCATATAATCCTTCTGCCTCAATAGTTTCAAGCTCTACTTCTGTTTGAGTATATTGTAAAAGTTCTGTTACTAATTCTGCAGTTGATGATGCATATACTTCTTGAAAAGTTAATATACTTTGTTCTATAAAGTCTGCACTTCTTCTGTGATGGTCTATTACAACTATTTTATTTGTTTTATTTAATAATTCTGGTTCTTCAACATATGAAATTTTATGTGTATCTACAACTATTAATAATGTTTCATTATCTATTTTTGCCAGTGCTGTCTCTTTATTTATTAATACATCTTTATATTTTTCTTGAATATTTGTTAAAAATTCTTTTATTGATGATGATTCCATGTCTGTTAAAATATATGTTTCTTTTTTTAGACTTACTGCCATTCTATATATACCTAGCGCTGCTCCCATTGCATCAATATCTGGATTTGTATGTCCCATTATTATTACTTTTTGACATTCTGACATAAGTTCTTCTAATGCATGTGCTACTATTCTTGCCTTTACTTTTGTTCTTTTCTCAACTTCTTCTACTTTTCCTCCAAAGAATTGATATTTTCCTTCTTCTCTAATAACAGCTTGATCTCCACCTCTGCCTAATATTACATCCATTGCTGATAATGCTGATTTATATACATCTTTATCTGTTTCTCCATCATTTGATATTGCTATACTTAATGTTAATTGTATTTTATCTTTTCTAACTAAATTTTTTATTGTATCTAATATTGCAAATTTATCTTCTTTTATTTTATCTAAGTTTCTTTGTTCAAATATATAAACATATTTGTCTCTCTCTTCTTTAACTAATATTCCATTTGTTTCATTAACCCAGTCATATATTGTGCTTTCTACCTTAGCCATAAGTTGTGCTTTTTGCTCTGTATCTATTCTTTGCATTACTTCTTCATAATTGTCTACCATTATTATTCCAACACATGTCTTTTTGTCTCTATTTTCTTTTTGTAATTTACATTTTTCTGTTTCATCTATAAAATATAAAATTAGCATATATTCATGTGTCTTTTTTCTTTCACTTTTTTTAGTTTTTACAAATTCACCTTGTATTTTATATTTTTTCTTTCCGATTTCTATATTTCTAATAATTGATTTTCTTTTTTCATTACTATTTTTTTCAATTTCATCTTTTATATCTATTATTAAATCACTCATGAACGTATTTATTTCTATATCTTCAAACTCTGTAATAAATTTAGAGCTTTTCCATATAATGTTTCCATCAGTTTCTAAAATTACTAATGGGAATGGTGCATTTATTAAACTACTTTTTGCTGCTGAGTCTACTGTTAATGTTAAATCTTGTAACTGTTCAGATATTTCGCTTTTTCTTTTATTATTAGCAAAATATGTGTAAGATAATATTAGTATATAAACTATTGTTGCTGGTAATATCATTATTGGTTTTATAATTGATATTAATAATAATAGTATGAATATTATTACTAAATATATTTTCGTTCTTGATACTAAATTATCAAATATTTTTCTATTGTTATTTCCAGACATACTTTTCTCCTTTTATACTATTTTAGTATACTTCTAAATAGGCTTTTTGTCAAGTTTTTTGATTTTCTTATAGCTACAAAAAATAGTGAGATTTTTATTTTCTCACTATTTTTTTGTCATTTAATTACTATATATTTATCTTATTAAATTTGTGCTGCTATATAATAATAAGTTCTGTTAGTTTGATAATAAGATTTCTGTCTATATATAAATCCTGTATTTGTTATTGAAAATATCCCTGTATAATATTGTTTATTTAATGCTAATGCTGCAAAATTTTGTGAATAATATTTTGATATATATACTGCAGCCATTTGTTGATCTGTTGCAAATAATAATACATAATTTGGTTTGAATCCACAATTTATTGTTATTTTACCATCTGTGTCCCCATAATTACTAGGTGTTTTAAAAGATCCATTTTTTACTACTGGACTTGAACGTCCTGCATTATATCCATTATTATATGCTGTAGTAGAGTTTAGCGTTCCTCCACTATAATATCCTGCTGGTACTGTATATGTTGTTCCATTTGATGGAGTCCAGTTTAGTGTTCCTCTATTTGCCATCGTTCCTGTGTATTTTGTTCCATTTGCCCCATATGCTGTTTGCCCTGTTAATAAGTATCCTGCATTGGTCAAATTCACATTATTTCCTATTAATCCACCTAATGTTGGCCCTGTTATTTTTCCACTTCCATTATGATACCCTGCTGGAATTGTATATGAGCCTCCACTTGTTGTTATACTTCCTGATATTGCTCCATTATTAGTCATTGTTCCTGTTAATCCTACTCCATTTGAATTCGAAAATGTTGCTCCTTCTAATACTTGATCTACTGTTGCCGTTCCTGTTGCTTGTTTACTTTTTAAATCTGCTATTTCTGCATCTTTTTGCTCTATTTGGTTTTCTAACTGTTCTATTTGTTCATTCAAACTTTCTATTTGATTTGTTAATGACTCTATTGTTGAATTTAAGCTATCTATTATTGCATC
>CAKPPL010000040.1 GCA_934177555.1 uncultured Clostridia bacterium | reverse complement strand
TTTTTTCCTTCTAATGCTAAACTTGAACCTAAATTTGCTGTTGTTGTTGTTTTTCCAACTCCACCTTTTCCTGATGTTATAACTATAACTTCTCCCATAATCTTCCTCCTTAGGATATAAAAACCCCAATTTTTACACTTACTATAATACACTGAATATGGTAAAAAGTCAATGTGTTTCACTAATTTTACAAAATTTTTTCTTGTTTCCGTAAGCTTTGCAGATATTTTGTAATATTTGAATAAAAGGAAATTTTTTAAATTAAATTTCCTTTTTATTTAATATTTATTCATAAAAATAATCAATTATTCCATTATATATTCCCCATGCTAATCTATTTTGATATTCATCTTCTAATAATTTTTTTTCTTCTTCTGGATTAGATAAAAAACCACATTCTACTATTGTTGTTGGAATTTCAACATGCTTAATAATGTATATATTATCAATACTTTTAGCAATCCTATTATTTTCTTTTTGTATAGCTGTATTCAAATTATTTTGTATTGATACTGCTAATTTTTGTCCTTCACTACTATTTACATTATAAAATGTTTGCCATCCATCATATTGCTGTTGTGGTATTTTGTTTAAATGTATTGATACAAATATATCAGCAGAACTTTCATTTCCAATTTTTACTCTATTATGTATATCTGATATCTTTTTCTGTTTTAATGTTTTTGCATCCAAATCATATATTGCATTTTCATCAGAACGTGTTAATATTACAGTTGAACCACTTTGCTCTAATAAGTTTTGGATTTTTAATGCTATTTTTAAATTTGTTGCTGCTTCTGTTGTTCCTTTACTGCTTTGTGCACCGTTCATCTGGTTTTCCATGTCCAGCATCTAAAACTATTGTTTTTCCTGATATTGGTAATGACACTGTTGGTACCATTTCTTTTTTATCATTTATCAATATAAATGCAAATATTGATATAAATACACTTAATACCATTATTGTTATTCTTTTTTTGTTTAATACAATCATAAAAACACTCCCATACTTTTTTTATAATTGTATGAGCGTGTTTTATTTTTATGATATTTAATATCTTGATAATAAGATATTAATCTATTATAATAATTTTATGTTACTTAAATTTTGCTAATAACTCATTAGTCCATTTTATTTTTTAATTAATTTCAACTCCATTTACATATAATTTATAACCATTAAAATCTATATTACTGTATGAAGAATCTTCATCATCTAATGATGTTATATATGAATCTCCAGTTAATTTAATTTTTGAACTACTATCTAATGTTAATTTTATGCTCTCGGCTGAATTCTCTGAATTTATTGTTCCTTCATAATAAGATGCTGATTTTAGTGTCATATTCAATGTTGAAATTGAATCTACAACTATATTTCCAGTTGCTTTTTGATTTGTTGTAATTGTACTATTTTTAGCTGAAAATTCTGTATTTCCATTTTCAGCATCTCCAGACATTGACTGATATAAGAAAATATTTTTATATGTTGTAGATTGCCCATTTAATTTGGTATTACTATCTGTTAAATTACTAGCATTTGTTGTTCCTCCACCAGTTGTCATTATCCCTCCTGCATTATCTCCTGTTGTTGTTATTTTCGAATCACTGATATTAACTGTTGTTCCATCACTTGAAGAATTATTAGTTGTTGCTGAACCTCCATAACTAAATACTCCATTTGCTCCAGAAGCATTTGTAGTTACTTCTATATTACTTAAATTCAAATTTGCTCCATCTTTAGCAAAAATTGCTGAATTATTCCCATAAAAATTACTATTAATAAAATTATTAGTATTTTGTCAGCATTTACAAATGTTTCTTTAAATGTTTTTTTATTAAATTGAAATAAAATTAAATATCCTATCAAACTAGATATTATTACTCCTTCTAATGCAAATATCACATAATATTTTGTATCAATTTTTGTAGTAATATTTTGAGCCATATTATTTTCAGGCATTTGTTCTTTAGACTGCATATTTTCTGTATTTGAATCATTATCTGGTTTAGTTGGTGGTTCACTCATATTTGTATTTGAATCTCCTTCTGGTTTACTTGGTGGAGTTCCTTCATTTTGACTTGTTGAAATTTGTTGACTTTCATTTGCTTTTTTTACTGTAAAAAATATTCCTCCACAAACCAATACAATAATCATTAACATAATGATATTTTTAATACTTCTTTTCATATTTTCTTCCTCCTTGTTTTTTGATTATCTGTATATTAAACCTAAAACATTAAATAAACATTAAAAAAAGTTGCAAATCGCAACTTTTTTAAATATTTTCATTTTTACATACCTTAACTTTTAAAATTCTTCTATCTTCAAATTCTTCTATTTTAAATGTTAATTCTTCTGTTTCTATAACTGGTTTTTCTTCTTCATCTGGAATTCTTCCTAATACTTCTTGTAAATATCCTGATAAAGTGTCATAATCTCCTTCTGGAATATGTGATTGTAATAATTTATTTACATCATATATTGGCATACTTCCAGAAATAATATATGTTTTATCATCGATTTTTTCATATTCCTCTTCTATGTCATCATATTCATCATATATATCTCCAACAATTTCTTCTAATATATCTTCCATTGAAATTAATCCTGCTGTTCCACCATATTCATCAATTATTATTGCTAATTGTTTTTTATTTTTTTGTAATTCTTTAAAAAGCTCATTTATTAATTTATTTTGAGAAACAAAATATGCTTCTTTCATTATATTTTTTATTTTAAATGTTTTCTTATTTATATTTTTTATTAAATCTTTTACATATAAAATTCCCTTTATATCATCTATTGTTTCATCATAAACTGGAATTCTACTATGTTTACAATCATCTTTTTTTATTTCTTCTAATAATTCTTCTGCTGTCATATTTATATCAACTGCAAATATGTCTGTTCTATGTGTCATTATTTCTGAAACTGTTATGTCATTAAATTCAAAAACATTATTTATTAATTCTTTTTCATCTTCTTGTATTGTTCCATTCTCTTCGCCTTGATCTACCATCATTTTTATTTCTTCTTCTGTAATAATTTCTTCTTCATTTTCGCCAACACCAAATATCTTTGATACCATATTTGTCACTACAGTTAATAGTTTTACAAAAGGTGCTGTTATTATTGATATTCCTCGTATTATTCCAATAGTTGCAAAGGCTATTTTTTCATAATTTTTCATTGCTAATCTCTTTGGAACTAGTTCTCCAAAAATTAATGTAAAGAATGATAATATTATTGTAATAATTATTATTGATATATTTTGCCATGCACTAATTCCTATTGGAATTATATTATTTAATATTGGAGCTAATTTTCCTGCAAACGTATCTGATGCGAATGCACTTGATAAAAATCCTGCAAGTGTAATTCCAATTTGTATAGTTGCTAAAAATTTACTTGGTGATTCTAACATCTTTGCAATTTGTTGAGCTCTTTTATTTCCCTCTTTTGCTTGTTTTTCTATTTTATTGTCATTTAATGATATAAATGCAATTTCACTTGCTGCAAAAAATGCATTTAATGCAATTAATACTACTAAAATAAGTATTTGTATAAACATATATATTCTTTTCTCTCCTTTTATGCTTGTCTTCTATCTATTGCATAGCTACTTCCTAATATTGATTTAGCCATATGTTTCACTTGTGCACCAACTTCTCCTATTTCCAGTATATTTGAAAATCTATCTTTTTCTGCTATTACTACACCTATAGAAATTGATGTTAGTGCAAATTGTTCTATTATTCCTTTTCTATTAGCTACTTCTATATAGCCTTTTTCTAAATCTTCTTTTGTAAAAAATCTTTCTACATCTTTATCAAATGATGCTATTATTGCTTGACATATATTATCTACATGTATTGATGGAACTATTGCAATAAAATCATCTCCACCTATATGCCCTACAAATGAATTTTCCAAATATAATTGATGTACACATTTTAATATTGTTTGCGCTGTAAACTCTATTATTTGATCTCCTTTTAAAAATCCATATACATCATTATATGCCTTGAAATTATCTAAATCTAAATATAATACTGAAAAATCTTCTTTTTTTGATAATCTTTTCTTTAATTCTGCATGTATTTGTACATTTCCTGGAAGTCCTGTTAATGCACTAATTCTTCTATTTATACTTAATAATCTATTTAAATTTTTTACTGTATAATATAAATAATCTGTATCTACCGGTTTCTTTATATAATATTCTACAGATTCTGATAAAACTTGTATTCTATGCTCTCTTTCCATATTTGATGAAACTACAATTATTGGTGTTATTTTATTATCTTCATCAGTTCTTATTTTTCTACATAATTGTACTACATCTCTATCTATTGAATCTTCATTTATTATTATTAAAAATGGTATGTTTTTTAAAGCTATATCTATTTGTTCTGTTTTTACACCTATAAATTTGAATTCTTTATCTTGTTTAAATAGTTCTCTAAATATAGGTAATGATGATTCATCATCATCTATTATGTATATTTCTTGTATCATCTTTTTCTCCTAATAATTTTTATATAAACCACCTTTAGTTGTTTGTAATTTATTTTTATTATATACTACAACTTTTATTTTATTTGTTCCAGCTTCTATTTCAACCTCTTTGTGGAATGTTTTTTCATTTACTGAGATTACTTCTGGTGTTCCTTCATTAAATGTTATTTCAACACTTTCTATATTTTCATCATCTTCAGCATCTATAGCAAATACCAATTTTCCATTTGACATTTGTGGCTTTATTGTTAATGTTGGAGCTGTATCTCCTACTACTTTTTGAGTCTTTGTTCCTATATTTCCTTCTACATCTTCAACTTCAATTTTTAATTCGTGTTGTCCCTTTGGTGTTTCTATTGTTGTTTCATATTCTTTTTGACCAACTTCTACTTTCTTTTTTTCTTCTTCATCCCATGAATATCTTAATTCTTTTATTTCTTTTTCTGAAGTTGTTTTTATTTTTATTCCATTTGATACTGCTTCTAATGTTATTTTTGGAATATTTCCTACTGAATATTGTTTTGTGTATGATACTGTTTGACCATTTTCTTCTGTTACAGATACTGTTAATGTATTATTTCCACCTATTAAATTTATTGATGTTGAAATTTCTTTTTGATTTTGACCTTCTATTATTTTTTCTTCATCATTATTCCATTTGTATGATACAGTTTTTATTCCTCTTATATGTTTTATTTTTATATCTACTGTATTATTATCATCATTTCTTATTATTTCTACAGATGGTTTAGTATTTATTGCTATTGTTTCATTTATTTTTCCACTGGCATATACACTACCACTTATCATGCATATTCCTAATATTATTATGCTTATTGCATAAAATATTATAATTGGATTTATTCCTATTAATTTTTTTTCTTTTGGTTGCTTAACTACCTTTTCTTTTTTAGTTTTTGAATACGCTTCTTCTCCTGTTACTAAGATTTGATTCACAAAATCACCTCATTCTCCATTTAATCAAATTATATCATAAGGGCTTTTAGTTGTAAACAAAATTTTTTATATTTTTTTTAGTTAAAATGTAAAGAATTACCACTATTCAAAACAAAAAGTTTGATTTATGGTAATTCTTTTCTATTTATTATAATACAAATCTTTTAATTATTATTACTCCAATTAATACTACTGATAAAAGTCCTAATGTTAACATGAAATATGTTTTTACTCCACCTGTTGCTATTGCTAATATAACTTTTGCTATATCTATATCATCTTCTCCTTCTTTTTGATTGTCTGGAGTTGAATCTCTATCTGGTACATCGTAATCATTTTTATCTTCTGATATTTCTGCTGTATTTGTTTTTAATGCTAAATTGTCTTTTCCATTAATCCATGTTAATATTACTTCTACTGTTGCACTTTCACCTGGTTGTAATAATGTTCCTTCTAATTGTCTTGTTGATATTACATTATTGCCTTCATCTGTCCATTCTGGATTGTCAGCTGCTTCAAATCTCAAACCTTCTGGAATATAATCTGTTATTTCTGTTGCATATCCTGGAATATCGCCTTCATTTGTTATTTTTATTCCATATGCAAATTTTACTGTAACATCATTTATTTTTTTTCTATGTAATTCTACTTTTACAACAGGTTCTGGGTCTTCTAAACCATTATATCCTGTCTCTGTTATGCTTTCTTTTCCATCTTCTATTACAATTACTTTAGTTACATATTTTAATAATGCTAAATCAAAATATTCTACTTTTACATTTTCAATATCTTGATCATCTTCTCCTTCATTCCATTTATCTGTTTCTGAATCTTTATCTTTTATTGGATTTCCATCTTTGTCTGTATCATCAGAAATTTGTGCATGGTTTGTTATTATATAAGTATTTGAATTTGGATCTTTTACTTTAAATGCAATTTTTACATCTTTATAATCTAAATTTTTTCCATCAAATGCTTTTAACAAATTATCTTTTCCATTTTCTTTTGATAAATAATCTGTTACTAATTTTGTTGCTTTTGTCACATCATCAGTTTCATTTCCATTTTCATCATACATTTTCCATTTGTATTCAATATTTGTTGAATTTTCTGGTATATATTCTAAATATTCTGGAATATCATCTGATATCTTATTAGCATATCCATCAATTTCACCTTCATTATATATTCTTAATGTATATATAATTGTATCTCCTACATGTACTGTTAATGCATCTTTTGGATGTTCATATGTTATTGTATTATCTTCTGATATATTTGGTTTTGGTATTCTTGTTGTAATATCTTGTTCTTGTACTTTGGTAATGAATTTTCTTAATGCTAAATCGAATTCTTTAATATATACTTTTTCAAAATCATCGTCATCTTCATTTCCTGGTACATAATCATTATTTTCTTGATCTTTTTTATAATCTGGTAATTCTTCGTCTTTTGGTAGATCTATATTATTTGATGTTGAATCAACATCTTTTGGTACTATTGTTTCTCCATATTTGTATTCTGATATTTCTGCTATATTAGTTATATTTTCTTTTACAACTGCTTTATCAGATATTAAACATTCTATTTGTATGTCTTTATAATCTAATGTTGTTTTTCCATCAAATGCATTTATTTCTTTATCTGATAAATATTTAGTTGTTGCAATTCTTCCATCTTCTGATATTGTCCATCCGTATTTTTTATTTATTTCACTCTCTTCAACAAAAGTTAAATATGGTGGTAAATAATCTTTTACCTCATTTGCATATCCATTAATAGTTCCTTCATTATATACTCTTATTGTATATACTACTTTGTCACCAACTTGAACTGCTACTGGTTTCTTTGAGTGATTATATATTGCTGTTGTTTTTGTTCCATTTATTAGTCCTGTAACATCAACTTTTGGTTCTCTTGTATATTTTCCATCACTTTCTTTTAGTTCTGTTCCATTAATTGCTGTTATGAATTTTCTTAGTGATAAATCAAAACATTGTAATTTTATTCTTTCTATATCTTGATCATCATCACCATCTATCCATTTATCTGGTGTTGAATCTATATCATCTATTGGATTTCCATCTTCATCACTATCATCTGAAATTTGTGCATAATTTACTAAAACTCTATCTGATGTAGATTTTTCAACAACTTTACATAGTATTTGTGCATCTATATAGTCTGGATTTTCATTACTTATTGGTGAATTTGGATCTAATGCTTTTAATAAATTTGCTTTATAATTTGGGTCACCTTCTACAGAATTTAATTCTGCTCCTTGTCCTTTAGCAAACCATGTTGTTGATACTATTTGTCTTCCATCTGAATCATATCCTTCTAAATTCCAAATTCCATTGTATTCTTCATTTTCTCCAACAAATTCAAGCCCTATTGGTAATGTATCTTTTATTTTGCTTGCATATCCATTTATTTCCCCTTCATTATATACTCTTATTGTATATAATACATAATTTCCTGTTTCTACTGTTAAAGCTGTTTTTGAATCTTCTTTATAAATAACTTTACCATTTTCTATTGATTTTACTACTGGTGCTCTTAAATATGTTCCATCTTTTTTACCTGTATCTGTTATATATTCTCCGTCTTCAATATTTTGATCTTTGCTTATTGCTGCTATATGTTTAAATAATGCTAAGTCAAATTTCTTGATTACTGGTTTTTGTACTAATTTTTCAAAGTCATCATCATCTTGTTCACCTTTATAATAATATTCATTATCTGATAAATCTTCTTTGTTTTGTGTATTTCCCTTATAGTTTTCCATGTTGTCTTTATTTACACTTGGTTTTGTTTCTGGTTCTGAATCTCTATCTATTGCTACTTTTCTTTCATCAGTATCAAATGCTCCAGATATCCAAGCAACATTTGTTAATATTTTTTCTTGTTTTGAATCTGCTTTTTGTATAACTTTGCATTTAAATTCTATTGTTTCATAATCTAAGCCTTTTGTAGAATCATATGCTTCTAATTCTTTTGCTGTATCTTCTTGAATATTAAATGTCATTATATTTGATACTGTATTATATGTTAATGTATATGTATTTTTATCATTTCCATTCTTATCTTTTGAAACTACTGTTGCTGAATTTTCTGTTGAATTTATTAAACCTGTTGGTAATTGATCAATTATTTGACTTGCATATCCAGCATGATTTCCTTCGTTGTATATTGTTATTTTATATGTTACTGTATCATTTTCTTTTATTTCTACTGGATTTTTTCTATGTTTATATGTAGCTGTTGTTCCTGATTGTAGAGTACTTTCTGATATATTTGGAATTCTTGTGTCTACAACTGTTACTCCATTTACTTCGGTTATATATTTTCTTAATGCTAGGTCAAAATTGTTTAATTTTCCTTTTAATTTTGTTGTTATTGTTTGTGGTTCTCTAGTAATTTCTACTAATGGTTGTTCTTCTTGTAATGTTATTTTTTCTGAAGTTTCTGTTCCTACTAACCATAATTTTTTCTTTGTTGCATTACTTGTTACACTGAAATTTATACTTACTTCGTCTGTTGAATTTGCTGGAATTGTAATATAAAATTCACCTTGTCCTATCATTTCTTTTAATGTTTTATTTATATTATTTCCATTTGCATCTGTTATTGTATAATTACTTCCTGCTGGACTTGTTACTGTTAAGTCTATATTTGTGTAAACTCCATCTTTTATTGTTATTGGACCAGCAACAATATTTTCTCCTACTTTTTTTACATTTATTATATATTCGCCATCTTTTTCTGTTAGCCCTGTAGTATCTATTTTTGCAGGTTCATTTACATTATAATTGTTTTGTTCATTATATTTATTTGCATTTTCTTCTGCTTTTTGAATTAACATATTATATAATAATTGTGCTTGTGTACTTCTGTCTGATGATATGTCTCCTAATGCTGAATATCTGCTTCCATTATTAGTTGTTATTTGTAGCCATGATGCTTGTAATTGTGATACTTCATTTGCTGTACTTACTAAATTATATTTATTTTGTTGATCTAATTTATAATTTGTAAAATACCATACTACTGCTTTTTGTACTGCTATTATATCTTCATCATTTAATAGTTCAGATACTTCTAAATATCTTCCGTCATCCCATTCAAAATCTATTGGAGGATTATATTGATCATCATACGAATATGTAGCTCCATACATATTTTCTAAATATTGTACTTTATCTGTTTGACCATTAATATAAAAATTATCTAGTAACCATAATAATTCTTTATAATATTTATTTGTGTCTAATAGATTAGATATTATTCCATTTGCAGTAGTATTATCTGCTGCTAATAATCTAACTAATTTTTCCCTGTCTGCTTGTAAATCATATGATAAATTATATGTTACTTTATTATTTTCATTTGTTCCCCATGAAGAACCATATCCACCTTTTATACAATAAAGATTTCTAGTTGAGTATTCTCCATTTATTTTAAAATTCCATATTTTATTGGTATTAAATCCTCCTCCTGTTCCAGGGTCTCCGATTGAATATCCAATGCCATCTGAGTTAACTGCAACTAGAGTAACATTATTTAATGTTTCATCTGCTGCATAACTTATAATATAGCCTAATAAAAGTGATATTATCATAATTATTGAAATGATTATACTTATTTTACTTTTTTTCATTTTAAAATTCCTTTCATTTTCGAGTTTCATACATTATTTATTATACTTCTTTTTTGATATAAAATCAATCTATTTTGACACATTTTTATTAATTATTACATTTTTTATGCACTCATATTTTGTTCTTTTTATCATATATTTTATTAATTGTATTTTAGGAGGTTATATTTTGAAAATTAATAAATTTATATATTGTATTTTTATTTTTATTATATTCATTTCTTTTTCATTTACTAGTTTTGCTGATGATGAAGAATCTGAAAATATTTCAAATATTTTAACTTATATT
>CAKPPL010000039.1 GCA_934177555.1 uncultured Clostridia bacterium | reverse complement strand
TAATAAAATTGAAACAAAAATGTAAACAAAATGTAATATAAAATCTATTGTTCAAAATGACAAAAAATGATAAAATTTATTATAAATATGTGTAAATAGACAAAAAGAATGGAGGTATACACATGAAAAAAATTATAGTAAGTTTTATCATTATTTTTATGGTGTTTTCTATGAGTACATTATGTTATGGGCAACAAAGTTTGGAAGAAGAAGCCAAAGTTAAAGCACAATTAGAGATTACAAATAGTGTAAATGTTAATATACAAGAAAGTAAAGAAATTACATTAAAAATATCATTAAAAGAATTACAAGGAGCTACAGAAGGAACAATTATAAGTTATAGGGGTACATTAAAATATGATGAAAATGTTTTTTCAAAAGTAAGTGTAAATGGATTAAATGGAAATACAGCTACATATTCATCAAGTACTAATAGAATTGTTTTAGATCCTAAAACTTTGAAACAAGGAGATGACACTGTAGAAATAAAATTAACTATTTCTGATGACGTAAATGAAGCAGAAACAAAAGTAACATTTGAATTAGAAGAATTTACAGATGGAATAGAAGATTTTGATATAAAAACATTAACAAGTAATATAACAATAAAAAATGAAAAAAAACAAGAAATAGAAAATACAGATAAAGATAAAGAAAAAAATAATAATAAGAATGAAACAATAGAAAAAACAGAAACACCTGCAGAAGAAAATAAAGTGACTACAACTGATACTAAAGATGAAACAATAACTCAAAAAAATACTTTACCTAAAACAGGTTATAGTAAAGTATTTCCAGTGATAGCACTTATAGTAATCGCTTTAGGCTATATATTTAGAAAACAATATAAAAAAATACAAATTAAATAAAAAATTTCAGAAAAACTATTGCAATATATTTTATGAAATGTTATAATTTAATAGAATTTAGCAAAAGAAAGGGAGAGTGTAAAAATGAAAAAATTTTTAACAGTATCATTATTATTCGTTATGCTAGTAATGGCATTTGCAACAGTAGTAAATGCTGCAACATCAGCAGATTTAGCTGATAAATTATATGCAAAAGGATCTAAATATGGAATGACATCAGCAGATAAAGTAAAAATCGAAAGATTTTTAGCTGATAATCCTGTAACAGATGCTGATGCAGATAAAATCTTAGCTAAAGCAGATGAAGCTGTAGCTGTAATGGAAAGAGCTGGAGCTAAAAATTACTCAGAATTAACAGCTGGAGAAAAAAGCGAATTAAAAGCAATCGCAAATGCAGCAGCTGATATAGCTGGAGTAAAATTAGTTTTCAAAACATCTTCTGTAGAAGTTTACAAAGATGGAAAATTAATCGAAACTGTTACAAATAACAGTGGAAAATTAGCATACACAGGAAATAACGTTAACATGGTTTTAGTTGTTTCTTCAATAGCAGTAATTGCCCTAGCTATAACTGTTGTAGCAAAGAGAACACTTGTAAATGCATAATAATAAATTTGTTCAAGTAATAAAAGCAACTATTAGTAGCATAATAGTTGCTTTATTTATTACAGCAATATTAATGCTTACAATATATCTATTTTGGGGGCAAAAAATAGAAGAAGCATTTTCGTTAGTGAACAAAGTATCAATAACAATCGATGAAAAAAAAGAAGAACAACAAACATCAATAGAAGAAAATAATAAATTGATTAACTATCCTGAATATGGAACTAAATATGCAACTTTAACAATTAGTAAAATTGATGTAGAATTACCAGTATATTTTGGAGATACATTAGAAATCTTAAAAAAAGGTGTAGGACATTCTAGTGGAAGTTATTTTCCAGGAGAAGGTGGCTCAATAATTTATATGGGACACAATTCTAAGAAAATGTTTAGAAGATTTTCAGAACTAAAATTAGGTGATGAAATAGATGTAACAACAACATATGGAGAATATAAATATAAAATATATGATATGAAATTAATAAAAGAGACAGAAGTAGATAAACTACCTGTTCAAAAAGAAAAAGAAATATTAATGGTATATACATGTTATCCATTTAATAATGTTGGATATGCAACACAAAGATATGTAGTATATGCAGAACGTATATAAATGAAAGGAACTAATTATGAAAGTATTAAAAAACATTATAAAATTCATAATTATGATAATACTTGTTGTATGTTTCTTATTTATAGGAATATTTAGAATAGCAACTTCTACTTTATTTGACAAAAATTATGTCTTAAAAAATTTAGAAGATGCAAATTTTTATGCAGAAACATATGATTTAGTAAAATCAAATTTTGAAAAATACATATATCAATCAGGATTAGATGAAGAAGTTTTAGATAATATATGTACAGAAGAAAAAGTAAAAGAAGATATTAATTTAATTATTTCAAACATTTATGAAGGAACAGAAACTAAAATAGATACAACTGAAATTGCAGAAAACCTAAATAATAACATAAATAAAACAAATGTAATGACAAGTAAAAACAAAGCAGCAATAGAACAATTTGTTACTCATATATGTGATGAATATAAAGAAACAATTTTGCATACAAATTATGAAAGTAAAATAAATCATGGTTTTGAAAAAATAAATAATATTTTACAAAAAATATATAAAGTTGTAATTATTGTTACAATTATAAGTATAATAATATTATTTATATTAAATGGTAAAAAAATATCAAAAGACATTCAAAACCTTGGAATAATGTTATTTTCAACAGGAACATTTTGTTTATGTTGTAGCAATGTATTTATATCAAAAGTAGATGTAAATGGAATAAAAATTTTTAATGATACATTTTCTAAAGTAATAATAGCTATAATTAGTGATATATTACAAAAAATAGTATCTTTTGGAATGGGTATATTAGTAATAGGAACAATATTTATAGCAATATATGTAATAACAGTTGCTTGTAAAAAAGTACAAGAGGATAAAGAGAGAGAAGAATTATAACAGGGGGAAAAGATGGAAGAACTAGATTTAAGAGAATTATTACAAGTTTTTTTAGAAAAAAGACTACAAATGTTATTAATAATAGCAATATTTGTAGTTATGGGAGTTATATATACATTAGGATTTGTAACACCTAAATACCAGTCTTCAACAAAATTATTATTAGCTACAAATTCATCAACATCACAAGGAACAGATTCATCAATAACAACAACAGATGTAAATTTAAATTCAAAGTTAGTATCAACATATACAGCATTAGTAAAAAGTAAAACATCCATAAGAACAGTAATTTCAAATCTTGCAATAGATGTTGATGAAAGTAGTATAGAAAAAAATATTAGTGTAAGCACAGAATCTGATGCAGATGTAATAATAATATCAGTAAAAAATGAGGATCCAATTTTAGCTGCAAGAATAACTAATGAAACAGCAAAAGTTTTCATTCAAAAAGTAAAAGAATTTTATGGCATGGAAAATGTGCATGTAGTTGATGAAGCCGAAGTTGCACAAGGACCATATAACATTAATCATTCAAAAGATGTAATAATTTTTACTGCAATAGGAATTGTAGTTGCTGCAATGTATGCATTAATATCAAATATGCTAGATACTACAATAAAATCAGCAGAAGATATAGAAAAAATTGGTAGATTAACTGTATTAGCATCTATTCCAATATATGATATTGGAATGGTAGAAAAAGGAAGCAAGAAAAAGAAAAAAGGAGGAAGAAGATAATGAAAAAAGAACTTATAACATTTAAAGATCCGAAATCTCCTGTTTCAGAAGTTTTTAGAACATTAAGAACAAATATCCAATTTATGAATTCAAGCAAAAAGATGCAAACACTATTAGTAACATCTACATTACCAGGTGAAGGAAAAAGTTGGACAGCTTCAAATTTAGCAGTAGCCTTTGCACAAGCTGAAAAAAGAGTTGTATTAATAGATGCAGATATGAGAAAAGGTAGATTATATAATATTTTTGGAGTAACTCCAAGACCAGGATTATCTAATTATCTTTCAGGTGTAAATGAAAGTAATATGAATACAGTAAATTTATTAAATTATATAAGAGAAACTGAAGTTCCTAATTTATATTTAATGCCTGCTGGAAACATCCCACCAAATCCATCAGAATTGTTAATAACACAACAAATGATACAATTAATAGAAGATTTAAAAAAAGAATGTGATTTAATAATAATAGATGGTACACCATCAAAACTTGTTACAGATTCAGTTATATTATCAAGAATTGTAGATTCAACAATAATAGTAACAGCACATAATCAAACAAAAAAAGATGATTTACAAAAAGTTGTAAGAGACATAAGAAATGTAGGTGGAAATGTTGCAGGAGTTGTTTATAACAAAATACCAGTTTCTGCAAAAAAATATAATCAAACATATTATTATGCTTCTTCTAAAATGCAACAACCAACTAAAAATGAAATTGAATATGAGCAAAAAAGAGAAATTCAAAAAAATAGAGCTGCAGAAATGCTAAATGCAGATAGAAAACCAGAAACTGCAAAAACAGATATGAATGAATCAGAAGTGCCAAGAGCAATGAAAAGAAACATTGATGCAAGTAAAAACACAGAAGATGTTTTAAAAGAAATTGATGAATACTTAAAAAAAGGAAAGAAAAATAAATAAGGTGATTTTATGATAGATTTTCATTCACACATATTACCAAATATTGATGATGGATCTACTAGTGTAGAAGATAGTGTCCAATTACTTAAAGAAGCCTCAGAAGCAGGATTTTCTAAAATAATTTCAACATCTCATTACATGAGAAACTATTATGAAGTAGTAGAAGAAGATAGAGAAAAAATTCTAAAAGGACTACAAATATTAGACCATAATATTGAATTATTCCTTGGAAGCGAAATATATATATCACATGGAATAATAGACTTTTTGAAAGATAAAAAAGCTTCAACAATTAATGGCTCTAAATATGTATTGTTTGAATTGCCAATGAATGTAAAAACGATGTATGCTAAAGAAACAATATATAGATTAATTGAAAATGGATATGTACCAATAATTGCACACCCAGAAAGATATAAATATATTCAAGAAGAAGTTGAATATGCACAAGAATTGGCAGACATGGGAGCATTGTTTCAATCTAATTATGGAAGCATAATTGGAATGTATGGAAGAAATGCAGAAAAAACAGTTAAAAAAATGTTAAAACAAGATTTGATACAATTTTTAGGATCAGATGTACATATGGTTGGACAAGTTTATCCTAAAATACCTAAAATATTAAAAAAATTAAATAAAATAATTTCTTCAGATAAAATAGAAGAATTAACAACAAAAAATCCCCAATTAGTTTTGGATAATAAAGATATTTAAAAGGCAGGAGCACATCTCCTGCCTTTATGTATGCTTAAACAAAAAACATATATAAAATCAAGAAAAATACTTCTGCCATAAGGTAAGATATCTAAATTTTAGCTATACTAAAACTATTTGTTAGCCATATTGTTTTCAACTTGTTGTATCATTTTTCTAACCATATTTCCACCGATTTTACCAGCATCTTTAGCTGATATATCTCCATTATAACCATCTTTTAAAGTAACACCAACTTCTGAAGCAACTTCATATTTGAATTTATCTAATGCACTCATAGCTTCTGGTACTAATTTTTTGTTACTGTTATTTGAGCTTGCCATGTTATTTCACCTCCTGCTATATATAACATTTCTTAGAAAAAACTATTGCTTTTTCTAAATATATGATGTACAATTTTGAAGAAAATAAACAGGAAATTTTTTCAAAAAAGTCAAAAAAACAAAAATCAAAAGAAAAGGATGAGAAAAATGTATAAATTAGTAGCTATAGATTTAGATGGAACAATGTTAAATCAATATGGAATAGTAACAGAAGAAACAAAAAAAACAATAGAACAAGTTCAAAAACAAAATGTAGAAGTAATAATTGCATCAGGAAGACCAATAGATTCAATCAAAACCATTTCAAATGAAATAAAAAGCGACAAATACTTTATATCTGGAAATGGAGCTATATTATATGATATCCAAAAAGATGAAATTATATATGAAAACACATTAAAAAAACAAAAAGTTTTAGATATAATAAAAATATGTGAAGAAAATAGTATATATTATAATATATATACAGAAAAAGAAATTATAGCTAAAAGCTTAGACTGTAATGTTTTATATTATTTTAAAGAAAATCTAAAAAAAGAAGAAGAAAATAAGACACATATTAATATTATTAGTGATATTTATGAATATATAAAAAATAGAGATGAAAAAATAATAAAAATAACAATATGTGACAAAACAAAAATAATATTTAATTCAATAATGAGAAAATTAAAAGAAATAAGTGAAATAGAAGTATTAGAAGTATCACATATGTCAAGAAAGATGATTAGACAAGGAACAGAAGAAGTTCCAATAGAATATTATTACACTGAAATTTCTGCAAAAAATGTTGACAAATGGGGAGCAATCGAAATGTTAGCAGAAAAAATGCAAATAACTAAAGATGAGATAATTACAATAGGAGATAATGTAAATGACAAAAAAATGTTAGAAAATGCAGGCATGGGAGTTGCTATGGGAAATAGCTCTCCAGAGATACAAAAAATAGCGAAATATGTAACAAAAAGCAATGGAGAAGATGGTGTGGCATATGCACTTAAAGACTTGATACTGTAAGAAAAAATACAATATTACAAAAGTATTACAAAAATATTAATTTTATATTACAAAGAGAAAATCATGTTGCTTTTAGGACTAAAAAGGTGTAAAATTATATAAGATAGCATAAAATGCAAAAAAAGGAGGAATTTAAAGTGGCAGTAAACCCAATGCAAAGAAAAGCGAGAAATTCGTTTTTATTAGGAGTATTATTAACATTATTAATAACAGGAATAGTTATAACTTTATTATTTTTACAACTTAAAAAAATGAATGATGAAAAGGTAGCAGAAGCTGCATTAAAAGTTAATGTATATGTATTAAATAAAGATGTAAAATCAGGACAAGTTCTAACACAAGATATGTTTACTTTACAACCAACAACAAAAACATTAATACCAAGTAATGCAACATCTGTAGCAGGAGTAATAGATACATGGTTTTTACAAACAAAAGATGGAGAAATGATTTATACAGATGATGAAGGATTATATTTACAAGAAGATAGTGGAAAGACAAGAGTACAAGAAGAATCAACAGGAAATTATTATATAACTAAAAGAGATTCAAATACTAGAGAAGAAGTAAAACAATATTTAGAAATAAATGAAGTACCTGTTGTTGCAAAAATAGATATGAAGAAAAATACTGTTGTAACACCTGATCTTGTAGTACAATCAGATGAAGTTGTTACAGATGACGTAAGAAGAGAAGAATATAACATGATAGTATTACCAATGGATTTGGCAACAGATGATTATATAGATATTAGATTAATGATGCCAAATGGACAAAACTTTGTGGTAGTTTCAAAAACACAAGTAGAAATTCCAGAAAATACAGATGGTACATATGTAACAGATACAATTTGGGCAAATTTAAGAGAAGATGAGATTTTAGCTTTATCAAGTGCTATTGTTGAGGCACATGGTATTCAAGGAGCAAAATTATATGCTAATAAATATGCTGAACCAGGATTACAAAAAGCAGCAACACCAACATATGTTCCAAATAGTGAGACAACAGCATTAATAAATTCTAATCCAAATGTTGTAGAATTAGCTAAAAAAGAATTATCAGCAAGATATTCACAAACATCAAAAGATTTAAGAAATCAATATTTACAAAGTGTAATTAATAATGACACTTCATATGATGCAAATGTTAAGGCTGGAATGCAAACAGATATAACAAATTCAGAATCAACAAGAAAACAATATCTAGAATCATTAGGAAATTAGAAAAGTGGCTTTAGGCCTACTTTTCTTTGCCTAAATTTAAGAAAAACTTGAGGAGGAAAAATTAGCATGAAAAAAATAGGCTTTATAGGAGTTTTTGATAAAACAGATTTAATATTAAGTATTTCTAGAATTTTAGTAAAAGCAGGAAAAAAGGTTTTAGTGGTTGATGCTACAACAAATCAAAAATGTAAATATGTAGTGCCTGTTATAAATCCGACAAAATCATATATTACTGAATTTGAAGAAATTGATGTTGCAGTTGGGTTTGAAAACTTAGAAAATATAAAACAATATCTAGGAATTGAAAAAGAAGGACAAATGGAATATGATTTTATAATGATTGATACAGATAATTATGAGAGTGTTATAAGATATAGTTTACAATCATCAGATAATCTTTATTATGTTACTTCTTTTGATGCATATTCATTAAAAAAAGGTATTGAATTATTAAGTGAGTTAAATATACCATTACATATGACAAGATTATTTTATTCTAAAGAAATGCTAAAAGAAGAAATAGAGTATTTTGATTATTTGGCATTAGGACTAAAAGTGGAATGGAATGAAAATCAATTATTCTTTTTACTTGAAAATGGTGATAATGCAGCAATAATTGAAAATCAAAGGTTAGCAAAGATTAAACTTAAAAATTTAAGCAATGAATATAGAGAAAATGTTATATATTTAGTTAATGATATAGACAAACAAATTGGTGAAAAACAAATAAGAACAATAATAAAAAATTTATAACAGCTGAAAGGATGGTATAAAATGTCAATAGTAACATTCTGGAATGATGACAAAGAACAAGTAGGAAAAACTTTAACATCTGTCGCAGTTGCAACCAAAATGGCGATAGAACGTAATTTAAAGATATTATTAATATCTACAGCATATAGAGATCCAACAATGAAAAATTGTTATTGGGTTGATGGTGTACAAAAAAAATTAAAATTGTTTGAAAAAGGAAATAATTTTGCAGTAGAAAGTGGAGTTGAAGGACTATCAAAATTAATCAGAGCAAATAAAATACAACCAACAATAATAACAGATTATACAAAAGTAATTTTTAAAGGAAGACTTGAGGTATTAGGTGGATATATAGGAGCTCCTGATAAAACAGATGAAGAAAGACTTGTAGATTATAAAGAAACTGCAGAATGTTATCCAGAATTACTAAGACTAGCTAATCAATATTATGATATGGTTCTAGTAGATATAGATAATAATTTAGATAATGAAATAAAAAAAGAATTATTGAAAATTTCAAATTTGAATATGTATGTACTTACACAAAGATTGTCAGGACTTGATAAATACAATAATTTAAAAAATACCAACAAAGAGTTTTTGAGTCCTAAATACATTCCTGTAATTGGAAAATATGATAAAAATTCAAAATATAGCAAAAAAAATATAACAAGATATTTAGATGAAAGAAAAGAAATAGTTGTTATTCCATATAATACTTTATTTTTTGAAGCTGCAGAAGAAGCAAGTGTTACAGAATTATTTTTAAAATTAAGAGATATTAAAGATACAACAGATGATAATTATTTCTTTATAAATGAAGTACAAAAAGTAACTGAAAAAATAATATTAAGATTACAAGAATTGCAAATGAAAATGAGGTGAGAAAATGTCAATTTTTAATATACTACTAATAATCGTTATTTTTATAGTAGCAGTAATGGCAGTTATATATTATATAAATAAAAATAAAAATGCAGAAGTAGAACAAGAAATTGAGAAAGATGACAAAACATATACTCTTGAAATGATGAGGGATTATGTTAAAAGAAGACTTGATGAAATTACAAAAATAAATTTATATGATATAGGTTTATCAGAAGAAGAATTAAAAAGAAGAAAAAATAAAAAATATGCATTGAAAAAAGCATTAAAAGGATGTACATATGGAGATGTTAATGATAAAAGATATGTAAAAGAATTAATTTCAGATTTATTAGTAAAAGAATATGGAATTGATGAAACAAACATATCAAGTGCAATTCCATTTGATATACCATCATTACTTACACCACAAGATAAATTTGACATTTTATTATATACATATAAAAAAGAATTTGGCTATGAAGCTCTTACAGAATTAATAAAAAGATATAATTTAGCAACTTTAAAATATTTACAAGGAGAAACAAAACCTTGTTATGTAATAACAGATGAAGAAATAGAAGAAATATTTGAAAAAGAAAAAATTGTATTATCATTTCAAGATAAAGTTGCAGTTGTTGTTCAAAGAATATATCAACATTACAAAGGATATAGTAGTATAGATGAAATAAGAGATATGAATATAGATGGTGTATCTGGTGGTGTATCAGGATTACCAGAAAGCTTTTTAAGTCAAGTTGCGCAAACAGAAGGAGATTATTTAGACCAAGTTGCAGAACATAAAGTTCCAAGAGCATGTGATAGTATTTGGATATTTTTCCAAGGTAAATCAATACGTTTAGCATTTTTATCATTTGGAACAGAAGCAGAATTAAAAAGAGTTTGTCAAAATATTTATAAATATAATAATCCAGGACAATTATCAGATACAAATGGTTATAAAGTAAATGAAATGAAAGATGGATCTCGTGTAGTA
>CAKPPL010000038.1 GCA_934177555.1 uncultured Clostridia bacterium | reverse complement strand
GCTAATTTAGATGCAATTAATGAATTTAAAAACTAAATATTTAGGAAAAAAATTTGAATTTTATAAAATAATAGATTCAACACAAAATGAGATTTGGAGAAGAATAAAAAGAAATCAAATAGAAAATGGTACATTAATAATGGCAGATATTCAAACAAATGGTGTTGGAACACATGGAAGAGTTTGGTATACAGATGAAACTGAAAATATTGCTTTTTCAATTTTCCTAGAAACTAATTGTTTTAATCAAAATATTGAAGGAATAACAACTGAAATAGCAGAAATATTAGTACAAATTTTTAAGAGAAGATATAATATTGATTTAACAATAAAAAATCCAAATGATATTATGTGTAAAGACAAAAAAATAGGAGGAATATTAACTGAAAGTAAAGTTAATGGAGATAATACAAAATTTTTAGTTATAGGAATTGGAATTAATACTAAAAAAACGAAATTTTCAGATGATATAAAAGAAATTGCTACATCAATAAAAAAAGAATTTAATGTGGATGTAAATAGAATAGAAGTAATATCTGAATTTTGTAATGAATTTGAAAAAATAATAGATAGGAGAATAAGAAAATGAAAATAGGATTTTTATTTCCAGGTCAAGGATCTCAAATGGTAGGAATGGGAAAAGATTTATATGAGAATTATAAAGAAGTTAAAGAAATATATGATGAAGCTGAAAGAGTAACTGGAATAGATATAAAAAAGATATCATTTGAAGGTCCAGAAGAGATTTTGAATCAGACACAATATACTCAAATTGCAATATTAATAAATAGTTTAGCAATATTAAAAGTATTAGAAAAAAATAATGTAAAAGCAGAGCTGATGGCAGGATTAAGTTTAGGAGAATATACAGCTTTAATAAAAGATGAAATATTTGAACTAGAAGCAGGGATAAAGTTAGTACAAAAAAGAGGAGAAATAATGCAAAATGCTATTCCTAAAGGAAAATGGAAAATGGCTGCTATTATTGGATTAGATGAAGTTACAGTACAAGAATTGTGTAAAGATGTTAAAAATGGTTTTGTTGTACCTGCTAATTATAATACGATTGGACAAATAGTAATATCAGGAGAAGAAAATGCTGTATTTGAAGCTGGCGAAAAAGCAAAGGAAAAAGGAGCTAGAAAAATCATGATTTTGAATACAAGTGGACCTTTTCATACTCAAAAATTATTAGATGCATCAAAACTATTAAGAACCGAACTTCAGAAAGTAAATATTAAAAATAAAGAATCTAGAGTAATAAAAAATATAGATGGAGAAATGTATAAAATAAATGATGATATAGTAGATATTTTGTCAAAACATATTATGCAACCAGTACAATTTACAAAAGTACTAGAAAAAATGTATGAAAGTGGAGTAGATACATTTATAGAAATTGGGCCAGGAAAAACACTAAGTGGTTTTGTAAAGAGAATGAAATTTGCAAAACAAGTAAAAATAATGAATATAAATGATACATTAACATTAGAAAAAGTTATAAAGGAGGTAAAAGAATATGAATAAAGTAGCTTTTATAACAGGTGGGACGAAAGGAATTGGAAAACAAATAGCTAAAACACTTTCTCAAAATAAATTTGATATAGTAATAAATTACAGAACTGAAAATGAGGAATTAAAAAATCTAAAAAAAGAAATTGAAAATTTTAATGTTAAATGTTTATTAGTAAAAGGTGATGTATCTAATTTTGAAGATTGTAAAAAAATGGTTGAGATAATTATAAAAGAATTTGGACAAATAAATGTATTAGTAAATAATGCTGGAATAACAAAGGATATGTTACTTGCAAGAATGAAAAAAGAAGATTTTGAAGATGTTATAAATGTAAACCTTGTAGGAACATTTAATATAACAAAAAATGTAGTTCCATATATGATGAAAAAAAGAGAAGGAAGAATCATAAATATTTCATCAGTAGTTGGAATTAGTGGAAATGCAGGACAATCAAATTATAGTGCATCCAAAGCAGGAATAATAGGTTTTACAAAGAGTTTGGCAAAAGAATTGGCAAGTAGAAATATATTAGTAAATGCAGTGGCTCCAGGATTTATAGAGACACAAATGACTGATGTATTAAAAGAAGAAGTAAAAGAAAAAATTGTGAATAATATACCACTTAAAAGAATAGGGACAACACAAGATGTTGCAGATGTAGTAGAATTTTTAACATCATCAAAAAGTTCATATATAACAGGGCAAATTATTAATGTAGATGGTGGAATGTTGATGTAAAGGAATGATAAAATGGAAAGAAAAGTTGTTATAACAGGTGTAGGAGCTATTACACCAATAGGAAATAATGTAAAAGAAACATGGGAAAGTATAAAAAAACAAAAATGTGGAATTGATATAATAAAATTATTTGATAATAGTAATTTTAAAACAAAATTAGATGCAGAAGTAAAAAATTATGATCCATTAAATTATTTTGATTTAAAACAATCAAAAAGATTAGATAGAGTATCTCAATTTGCCATAATTGCTGCAAGAGAAGCTATTAAAGATAGTGGAATTAATAAGGAAAATACAGATTTTGATAGAGTGGGCACATTTGTAAGTTCTGGTATAGGAGGATTAAAAACTATACAAGACCAATGTCAAATAAATTATGTAAAAGGAAATAATAGAGTTTCTCCAATGTTTATTCCAATGTCAATAGCAAATATGCCAGCTGGAAATATAGCAATAGAACTAGGAGCAAAAGGAGAATCTATTTCAATTTTAACTGCATGTGCATCGTCAACTCATGCGATAGGAGAGGCATATAAAACTATAAAATTAGGGGAAGAGGATGTTATAATTTGTGGAGGAACAGAAGCTGCTATATGTGAAGCTGGAATTGCAGGTTTTGAAAATATGAAAGCATTATCAAGCTCAGAAGATAAAAATAGAGCAAGTATTCCATTTGATAAAAAAAGAAATGGTTTTGTAATGGGAGAAGGAGCAGGAATTTTAATTTTGGAAGAGCTAGAACATGCAAAATCAAGAGGGGCACGAATATATGCAGAAGTAATAGGATTTGGTTCAACAACAGATGCATATCATATAACATCACCTTGCCCTGATGGGGAAGGTGGAGCAAAAGCTATAAAAAGAGCAATACAAAATGCAAGTATTAAGGAAGAAGAAATAGATTATATAAATGCACATGGAACATCAACACATTTAAATGATTTTACAGAGACAATGGCAATAAAAAAAGCATTAGGAAAATATGCATATAATACAATGATAAGTTCAACAAAAGGAAATACAGGACATTTACTTGGAGCTGCTGGAGGAGTTGAAGCAATTATTTGTGTTAAAGCACTTGAAGATCAAATAGTTCCACCAACGATTAATTTTAAAGAAAAAGATGAAGATTGTGATTTAGATATAGTTCCAAATGAAATTAGAAAAACAAAATTAAATATAGTTATGTCTAATTCTCTAGGATTTGGAGGACATAATGCTAGTATAATAATGAAAAAGTGGGAGGAAAACTAATAGATTATGGAATATGATAAAATAAAAGAATTAATACAAGATATGGGAAATTCAAAATTATCTTCTATTGAGATAAGCTTTGCAGATGGTACAAAGATTAATATGAAAAAAGAAAACAATATAGAAAAAAGTTTTTTAGAGCCAAAATTAGAACTTCAAAAAGAGATAAGAAAAGAAAATAGAGGACAAATTATTAAATCACCAATGGTTGGAACATTTTATTTAAAGCCATCTCCAACTTCTAATCCATATGTAGAAATAGGAAAAGAAATAGAAAAAGGTGAAACAGTTTGTATAATAGAAGCAATGAAATTAATGAATGAAATAGAATCAGAGTATAATGGGAAAATAACAAAAATATTTGTAAATGATGGAGAATCTGTTGAATATGGAACAGAGTTATTTGAAATAGAATAAAAAGAGGTTATAAAAATGTTAAATAAAGAAGAAATAAAACGAATAATTCCACAAAGAGAGCCATTTTTAATGATTGATAAAGTAGAAGAATATATTCCAGGAGAAATGGCTATAGCATATAAAGAAGTGAATATAGATGAATGGTATTTTAAAGGACATTTCCCTGGAAATCCAATTATGCCAGGAGTACTTATTGCAGAATCATTAGCCCAAACTGGTGCTGTTGCAATATTGAGTGTAGAAGAAAATAAAAACAAAAATGCTTTATTTGGAGGAATAGACAAAATGAGATTTAAGAAACAAGTAATTCCTGGGGATATATTAAAATTAGAAGTAAAAATAATAAAGAAAAAAGGACCTATTGGTATAGGAGAAGGAATTGCAACTGTAAATAATAATGTAGTAGCAAAAGGAGAATTTACTTTTGCCATAGTTTAGATAGGAGTGAAATAGTTTGAATAAAATATTAATTGCGAATCGAGGAGAAATAGCAGTTCGTATAATTAGAGCGTGTAAAGAAATGAATATAAAAACAGTAGCTATTTATTCAGAAGCAGACAAAGATGCTTTACATACTAGATTAGCAGATGAAGCAATTTGCATAGGTCCTGCAAATGCAAAACAAAGTTATTTGAACGTGAAAAATATAATAGAAGCTGCTAATATAACAAAAGCTGATAGTATACATCCAGGTTTTGGTTTTTTATCTGAAAATGCTCAATTTGCTAAAATTTGTGAAGAATCAAATATAAAATTTATAGGACCTAAATCAGAGATAATAGAGTTATTAGGAAATAAATCTAATAGTAAAGAAATAATGAAAAAAGAAGGAGTGCCTGTAATTCCTGGTTCAGATGGAAGCATAAAAAATTTAAAAGAAGCGATATTTATAGCAGAAAAAATAGGATATCCAGTATTATTAAAAGCTGCTGCAGGTGGTGGAGGAAAAGGAATAAGGATTGTAAATTCTTATGAAGAATTAGAAAAAAATTTTAATTTGGTAAAACAAGAAGCAAAAAATGCATTTAATGATGATGAAATATATATAGAAAAATATATAAAAAATCCAAGACATGTAGAAATCCAAATTTTAGCAGATGAACATGGAAATATAGTTCATTTAGGAGAAAGAGATTGCTCAATTCAAAGAAATCATCAAAAAATTATAGAAGAAACACCATCTACTGTAATTGATGATAAACTAAGAAGTAAAATGGGAAATATAGCTATTAAATCTGCAAAAGTAACAGGATATACTAGTTGTGGAACAGTAGAATTTTTAGTTGATAGTGACAAAAATTTTTACTTTATGGAAATGAATACTAGAATTCAAGTTGAACACGGAATAACAGAGATGAGAACAGGGATTGATTTAGTAAAAGAACAAATAAAAATTGCAGCAGGTGAAGAACTAAAATTTAAGCAAAAAGATATTGAATTTAGAGGATATTCAATGGAATGTAGAATAAATGCAGAAAATCCTAATAAAAACTTTATTCCATCACCTGGAAAAATAAATGAAATAAATTTACCAGGTGGAAATGGTATAAGAGTAGATACAGCAATATATAATGGATACACAATACCAGCTTATTATGATTCAATGATAGCTAAAATTATAACTTATGGTTCTTCAAGAAATGAGGCAATAAGCAAAATGAAAAGAGCACTAGAAGAAACTGTAATAGATGGAATAGACACTAATATTGACTTTTTATTAGAAATAATAAAAAATCCTAATTTTATTAGAGGAAATTTTGATACTTCTTTTATTGAAAAAGAAATGTTAAAAGGAGAAAAGAATAAATGATTGTTGATAAAATCAAAAAAAGAGAAAATAAAAATATTAACAAAAAAACTAATATAGATATACCAATAGGAAAATGGGTAAAATGTGAAAAGTGTAAAGAGATAATATATAAAGAAACATTAAGAGAAAATCTTAATATATGTCCTAATTGTGGGCATTATTTTAGAATGCATATAGGGAAAAGAATTGAATTGATAATTGATAATGGAACATATGAGAGATTTAATATTAATATAGATACGACAAATCCATTAAATTTAGAGGACTATCCAAAGAAAATTAAGGCATTAAGAGAAAAAACAGGTTTAGAAGAAGCTGTAGCATGTGGAACAGGAAATATAAATGGAGAAAAAGTAGTTATTTGTATAATGGATAGTGGTTTTCTTATGGGAAGTATGGGAGCTGTGGTAGGAGAGAAGATAACTTATAGCATAGAAAAAGCAATAGAATTAGAATTACCACTTATAATATTTACAGTGTCAGGTGGAGCTAGAATGCAAGAAGGAATAATATCACTTATGCAGATGGCGAAAACTACAGCTGCACTTACAAAATTAGATGAAGCAGGTGGGTTATATATATCTGTTTTGACAGATCCTACATATGGAGGAGTTACAGCATCATTTGCAAGTTTAGGAGATATAATTATTGCTGAACCTGGAGCAATGATTGGTTTTGCTGGTCAAAGAGTAATAGAACAAACTATAGGAGAGAGTTTGCCAGATGGATTTCAAACATCAGAATTCTTATTAGAACATGGTTTTATAGATAAAATTGTAGAAAGAAAAGATTTAAAAGAGATATTATATAAATTAATAAAAATGAATAGAGGAGGAAAATAAAAATGATTTCTGCATGGGAAAGAGTAGAAATTGCTAGAAATCCAAAAAGAAAAACAGCACTTGATTATATAGAAAAAATTTTTGATGATTTTATAGAATTACATGGAGATAGAAATTATAAAGATGATAAATCTATTGTGTGTGGACTGGCTCAAATAGATAATCAAAATTTCACAATAATTGCAGAACAAAAAGGTAGAACAACAAAAGAAAATATTGAAAGAAATTTTGGAATGCCAAATCCAGAAAGTTATAGAAAAGCAATCAGATTTATGAAACTAGCAGATAAGTTTAATAGACCTATTATAACATTTATAGATACAAAAGGAGCATATCCTGGAATAGGAGCAGAAGAAAGAGGACAACGGTGAAGCAATAGCACAGTCAATGTTTGAAATGTCAAAATTAAATATACCAGTAATTGCAATTATAATAGGTGAAGGTTCTTCAGGGGGAGCATTAGCTTTAGGTGTTGCAAATAAAGTTTATATGCTAGAAAATGCAATATATTCTATATTATCTCCAGAAGGATATAGTTCAATATTATGGAAAGATTCTAGCAAATATAAAGAAGCTGCTGAAAAGATGAAACTTACAGCAAAAGAATTGTATGAAATGAAAATTATTGATAAAATAATAGAAGAACCAATAGAAATTAATAATAAAGATTTTGAGAAAATCACTGAAAATATAAAAGAAAATATAGTAAAAGAAATTGAACAAATGAAGAAAATGTCAAGAGATGAATTAAAAGAAAATAGATATCAAAAATTTAGAAAAATATCTGGATATAAGGAGGTGTAAAATGTTATTAAAAAATAAAAAAATATTAATAGTAGGAATAAGAAATAAATGGAGTATTGCATATGGAATAGCTAAATCGGCTTATGAAAATGGTGCTGAATTAATTTTTACATATACAAATGAAAAAAATAAAGAAAAAATAGAAAATTTAATTTCAGAATTTAAAGGAAGTAAAGCATATGTATTAAAAGATGCATCAGAAGAAGAATTTGTAAATGAAACATTAAAAAAAATAAAATTAGATAATGGTAAAATAGATGGAATTGTACATGCTGTTGCACATGCTAATACAGAAGATTTACACAATGAATTTATAGACACAAGTGAAGATGGATTTTTACATGCACTAAAAGTTAGTACATATTCATTTGTTTTGATTTCTAGAATAGCAAGAGAGATAAATTTATTAAGTGATAATGCAAATTTAGTAACATTATCATATGATGGATCTCAAAGAGTATATGATGGATATAATGTTATGGGAGTTGCAAAATCTGGATTAGAAGCAAGTGTAAGATATTTAGCTGCAAACTTGGGGAAAGAAGGAAAAAGAGTTAATGCAATTTCAGCAGGACCTATAAAGACATTATCAGCTAAGGGAATAAAAGATTTTTCTTCTATATTGAATGTTGTAGAAGAGAAAGCTCCATTACATAGAAATGTCACAATAGAAGAAATTGGAAATATTGCAACATTTTTATTAAGTGATATGTCATCTGCTATAACTGGTCAAGTAATATATGCAGATAATGGATATAATATAATAGGGGCATAAAAAATAGTTCTTAGATGAACTATTTTTTTTGATGTATATTTAGATTTTTATATAAATTACAAATATTACAATCTGTACAAATTTCTAATTTATTTTCAAATATTAATTTTAGAGTATTTATGAATTCTAGATTAGAACTTTTTTGTGGGAGATGAACAAATATTTTTTGGGGCAATAAAGTTAATAATTCATTTAATACATAATCATTATCAGAAAAAGAGACATCTGACAAATATTTAGCATTTAACATTTTTTTGCTTATAGGAATTTTTTGAAACTTTTCATCTAATAATAGTGTTTCAAAGTCCATATAAATAAGATGTACAGTATTACTAATTGATTGTTTAGAATTTACATATAATCTTAATAATGATACAAATTCAAAATATTCTCTTTCTATAATGAATTCATTTACAGATAAATCTATTAAATTTTCCAAAAGATTTCTATAATTATATAATCTAAAATTAATAAAGCCTGTAAGTATAATAGATTTATGTGTTGTTATATAATCATAAAAAGTATTAAATAGGAGAAGTTGACGATTAGGCAAAGAAAATTCATCATCACATAAATTTTCTTCACATATTTTTAATATCTGTGAAATTTCTAAATTATCAAAATAAAAATAATTAGAAGTTAATATATTTTTTATAATATTATTTTCATAATTATCTATAATTAAATATGATAATATTGTAGAAATTTTGTTATAAAATAATTCTGCATCAATTCCTTTATAATGGATAATGATATTTTTATATAATTTGAATTCATTACAACTATAAAAAACATTTTGCATATTAAAATCAGCAAATTCACTTTGTAAATATTTAAGAATTTTATCATCATTAGTTTTTATACATAATGAATTCATAAAAAAAGCTCCTTTTCAATATATATTTTCTTGTAATATTATCTACTAAAAAAGTAAATCTTATACAGTTAAAATATAATATTCAAAATAGCTTTTTTTGAAACTTGTATATTAAAATTTATAATTTTGTGTATATGTGATAATCTATTTCTGGAAATACACAATCTTTTTTCTGAATATCTTTTAAAAATACTTTATCTATTTTATTATTTTTTATTTGTGAATACAATTTGGTAAATCTGCCTATATGGTCTTTAATTCTCTTTTTTGCATAATCAACCATTGTTCCATTTGTTATGATAAATAACCAATCACTACTTTGAGCAAGAAGAAGCTCTCGTGCAGCTTGATTAAGAGCATCTTTTGTAATTCCTTTTGCATCAGGAAAGTTTGTTGCAAGTTCAACCATTCTTTCACCAGCTTTGTGTAAATGACGATGTGCATAATCATTTGTGGGATTTAGCCATACTCCACTATATCCGTTAGCTCCCCAACTAGAACGGCAAGGCGAACAAACTTGAATATTTGGATATTTATCAATATATTCTGATGGAGTAATTAATTCGAAATTACAATCATCATAATATATTTTTTTAAATAGTATATATAACCAATATGGGCCTTCATACCACCAATGTCCATATAATTCAGCATCATAAGGGCATAAAATGATAGGGGGAACATCCATATAGTTTGACACATTTTCAATTTGATTTGTACGTGAGTCTAAGAAATGACCTGCTTGTCTTTCAGCTGAGTCTTTTGCCCATTGTACATTGTAATAATCCTTGAATTCAGTTTTTCCTGTAATTCTATAATATTTTATTCCAGTATGAACACGTACACCATTATGGGCAATATAAGGTTTTATATAATCATAATCGGCTTCATAACCAATATCTCTATAAAATTCTCTATAATTAAAATCACCTGGATAACCATCTATTGAACTCCAAACTTGTTGAGAAGATGTCATATCACGTCCAAAAGCAACAAGTCCACCAGGTGAAACTATTGGAGCACAAGTTCCATAAATTGGAGTAGGGTCAGCATATAAAATTCCATGTGATTCAACAATAGCATATTCAATTCCAAATTCTTTTAGATATTTATCAGATTCTGGAACATATCCACATTCAGGAAGCCAAATTCCACGTGGCTTTTTTCCAAAGTACTTTTCATATGTTTGAACACCTACTGCAATTTGAGCTCTTATGGTTTCTTCTGTTACATATAATATAGGAAAATATCCATGTGTTGCACCACAAGTAATTATTTCTAATAC
Organism: uncultured Clostridia bacterium; assembly: GCA_934177555.1. Taxonomy (GTDB): domain Bacteria; phylum Bacillota; class Clostridia; order TANB77; family CAG-508; genus CAG-269. The sequence goes on along the minus strand of CAKPPL010000038.1, from coordinate 1,037 downwards.
ACCAATATCTTGAAAATGTTTAAATTGTTCAATTAAATTGCATTTAAAAACATCTTTAAAAAGATGTAAATCACTTGAATATCTATCATAATAATAATGTGATAATTCATTAAGCCTGCTATCACCAGCTGTTCTCTTTATTTCTTTTTCAGATAATTCAATTAATTGTTCTAAATAATGTATATATTTTTTTTGTAATAGTTTATTATCTAACATTGAAAGTAGAGGTGGAGTCATTGACATTGTTATTCTGAAGTCTACTCCTTCATCTACTAATTTTTGAAAGTTTTTTAATAATGGTATATATGTTTCTGAGATTGCTTCATATAGCCATGATTCTTCTAAATAATCATCACTTTCAGGATGATGTATAAATGGAAGATGTGCATGTAATACAAAACTTACATAACCTTTTTTATCTTGCATTATAATTCTCCCTTCGTTTTTTCAATTGTTTATCACTAGTGTACATTTCTTAACAAATTGTGAGACAAATTTGGAATTTCCAACTTGCCTCATTTGAATTGAGAAGATGTATGTGAAGATGGATTTGTCAAATCTTCAATATTTTCTTCATTTTTATATAATTCTTGATATAAGTCATATATTTCATAAATTTTTCCCATATTTCTTATAAATGACAATGAAGTTAGAGGTTTAGATGTTTCAACATTAGTTTTTACATTTCTAAAATAAACCATTTTTTGAGAATTGTTAAATAAAATATGGTCATTAGGAGATTCAATCTCATTTGAAGAAGTTATGTATATATAATCTGATTGAATGTTTTCATTAATTTGTAAAGGACGTCTACCAAGTTCAATTCTATAATCAGAATTACTATCATTTACATGTAAATACCAGCTATTTGCAAAATCATTTATATCAACTTCAAAACTATAATTTAATGTATCATTATGAATAATTAAAACTGGTTTTGTAGTTTCAAAAAAGTTTTCTCCATAATCATTTTTAAATTTTTCAATATCGTCATCTGAAATTTCCCAATAAACGAATAGGGTTTTTGGTGTTTGTGC
>CAKPPL010000037.1 GCA_934177555.1 uncultured Clostridia bacterium | reverse complement strand
GAATATAAAAGACTAATAGAAATAGAAAAAAAAGCAATAGAAGAAAACAAAGATTTAATAGAAAAACTAGAAAGATTAAAAAATCAAGCAGAAGAATTAGAAGTAGAATATTTGAGCAAAGAAAAGCAAATATCAACATTTTTAGAATGTAAAAAAACATTTTTCGGAAAAGTAAAATATTTTTTCAAATACGGTGGAAAAAAATCAAAGAAAAATGAAGAAAATATAGTAAAAGAAAATAAAATTAAGAAAACAGAAAAAGTAGAAGAATATGTTGAAGAAGAAATAAAAAAACAATATACATTGACAGAATTATTAGATAAAGGAAAAGAAGCAACAGAAAAAGAAAACAATCTAAAAAATACAAAAATGGATATAAATGCATTAAAATTAAAAAATGTAAATTTAGTTAAAAAAATAGAAAATGCATCAGCATTTATAGAAGAAATAGATAATCATAAAAAAAGTATTTTTGAATTTTGGAAATACAGTAATAAAGATGAAGTTCAAGCATTAGAAGAAGGAGAAGAAGAACCTATAAACATAAAACCACATTCAAAAACATTTGATTATGAAGAAGATTTTGAAGAATATGGAGAAAATATAGATAAAATTCAAAAAGAAATTCTTACGGCAGATGAAATGGATAGTATATATTTAGCAACTACAAATCAAGCAGAAATAATGAGCAAATTAAAAACAGATAAATTAGAACCAAAAGAATTAGATAAATGGTTAAAACAAATAAAGACAGATTTAAAAAATGAAAAAGATTTAACAGAAGATGATGTAACAGATGTATTTGGAAATTTATCAGAAGATACCAGAAAAATAAAGAAATTAGCTAATAAAACACATAGAGAACAACCAAGAAATAAATACTCAATATTAAAAATTTCAAAATCAACTAAAGTAGTAGAATATAAAACAGCATTAAATTATGCAATATCACAAATATTAGAGGCAACAAATAAAAATAGTTTTGATCAAAATATATCTGGATATATGTGGACACTAGAAGGAAAAAATATTGATCCAAATGAAATTAATATATTTAATTTGAATCCAGAAAAAGAAATAGAAGAAGCATTATATAATTCAGAGGAAACAAAATTAAATTTATATAAAATGAACTTAAAAAAAGGAACTAAAGGAATTGCTTTTTCAAATTGCATATATTTTTACAATCAAAATAGAACATTACCATTAGGAATGGATTGTGATACAAGAATAATAGTAAATCTACTAGATACAAATTTGCATTTAGATAGTAAAAGAGTAATTAAAGTTGGAAAATTTGAAGATGAAAAAGATGAAACTTCAAAATTAATAGTAAAAACAATAAATGTATTAGAATATACAATAGATGTAGAAAATACGGGAAAGGAATAAAAGTGGCAGAATTTAAATCAGGGTTTGTTGCAGTATTAGGAAGAACAAATGTAGGAAAATCAACATTAGTAAATATGCTAGTAGGTGAAAAAGTAGCTGCAACAGCAAATAAAGTTCAAACAACACGTACGGCTATTAGAGGAATTGCTAATAGAGAAAATTCGCAGATAATATTTATAGATACGCCAGGAATACATAAACCAAAAACTAAGTTAAATGAAACTATGATAGAAACATCATTTGGAGTGATGAGTGAAATTGATTTAATATTATTTGTTATAGAAGCAACAAGTGAAGAAATTGGAAAAGGAGATATGAGAATTTTAGAAAAGATAAAAGAATCTCATAAAAAAGCAATACTTATAATTAATAAAATTGATTTAGTTAAAAGAGAAAAATTACTAAAATTGATTAGTTTGTATCAGGAACAATATGATTTTGAAGCAGTTATACCAATTTCTTCATTAAAATCTAAATATAGAGATATTATATTAGACGAAATTGAAAAGAACCTTAGACCAGGTCCTGCATATTATAATATAGAAGAATATACTGATCAAACTATGAGACAATTAGCAGAAGAAATAATTAGAGAAAAATGTTTGCAAATATTACAAGATGAAGTACCACATGGGATATATGTAGAAGTTGAAAAAATGAAATTTAGAAAAAACCAAAAAAATGAAGAAATGTATGATATAGAAGCAACAATATATTGTTTAAGAAATTCTCATAAAGGAATTATAATAGGAAAAGATGGGAATATGTTAAAACGTATTGGGCAATCAGCAAGAATTGAAATGGAAAGAAATTTTGGATTAAAAATAAATTTAAAAACATGGGTAAAAGTAAAAGAAGATTGGCAGGATGATACAAACATTGTAAAGAAATTCAAATTGCAGTAATAAACTATATTAGTATAAAATCTGTAAAAAATGCAAAAGATATGGTTAAAGGAAGTGAGCTTATGATTAAAAAAATAGCATGGAATACTTTTAAAAATACAGGAAATGTAGATACATTTTTAGAATATAAACAATTAAAAGATATAGAAAAACAAATGGATCAAAAGGTGAAACAAAATGGGGACAATAAAATCGAGTGGAATAATAATTTCTGAAAATAATTCAGGAGACTACGACAAAATGTTAACAATGTTAACACCAGGACTAGGAAAAATATCATGTGTTGCAAAAGGCGCTAGAAGGCCAAGAAGCGCCTTACTTGCAGGCACTCAATTTTTATGTTTTGGAGAATATTTAATGTATAAAGGTTCAAATACATATAATATTAATTCATGTGAAACAATAGAAGTATTTTATAATTTAAGAACAGATTTAGATAAGCTAAACAATGCAGTAGAAATAACCAAAATAATAAAAGAAGTAACAGAAGAAAATGAAAATTGTTATAAAATTTTGCAATTATATTTAAACACATTATATACATTATCAGAAACAGATAAAAATCCAGAACTGGTAATTAGTATTTTTAAAATGAAATTGTTATGTTTTTTAGGATATACACCAAGAATAAATGAATGTGTAAATTGCAAGAAAAAAGAGAATTTAACACATTTTAGTTTAAGAGATAATGGATTTAAGTGTGATGCATGTGCAAGACAAGACAAAAGTAGTCTTATAATGTCTGAGAGTACAATGAATGCAATAAAATATATTATAATGGCTCCAGCAAAAAAATTATATTCATTTAATTTAAAAGATGAATCATTAAATGAATTGAAACTAATTTCAAAATTGTTTTTTAATGAAAAGTTAGAAAAAGAATACAAATAGCTCTTTATAGAGCTTTTTTGTTTTCTTCACAAATTGAAGATTTTACTAAAAAGTCTTGATATTTTTCAATGTAAATAGTAAAATATAAATATAAAAAAATAAGAAAGGCAAGGAAAGTATATGGCAAAACCAACAGTAGCTATAATAGGGAAGCCAAATGTAGGAAAATCAACATTTTTTAACTATATAGTAGGAACAAGAATATCAATAGTAGAAGATACACCAGGAGTAACAAGAGACAGAGTTTATGCAGAAACAAATTGGAGAGGAAGAAATTTTACTGTAGTAGATACAGCAGGAATAGAACCTGAATCAGAAGACATAATAATTTCTCAAATGAGAGAACAAGCCAAAATGGCAATGGAAATAGCAGATGTAATAGTATTTTTAACTGATATTAAGCAAGGAGTAACAGCAGTTGATCAAGAAATAGCATTAATGTTAAAAAAATCTAAAAAACCAGTAGTGCTAGTATGTAATAAAGCAGACAATATGAGTAAAGATAGAAATGATATATATGAATTTTATAATTTAGGAATGGGAGAACCATATCCTGTATCAGCAGCAAATGCATTAGGAATAGGAGATGTACTTGATGCAATATATGAACAATTTCCATCAAAAGATTTAGATGAAGATGACGACGAAAAAATAAAAGTAGCAGTAATAGGAAAGCCAAATGTAGGAAAATCATCATTAATAAATAAAATACTTGGAGAAAATAGAGCAATAGTTAGTTCAATAGCAGGAACAACTAGAGATGCAATAGACACAGAATATGAAAATCAATATGGTAAATATGTTCTTATAGATACAGCAGGAATTAGAAGAAAAAGTAAAGTTACAGAATCAATAGAAAAATTTAGTATAATGAGAACATTATTAGCAATCGAAAGAGCAGATGTGTGTTTAATGCTTATTGATGCAAATGAAGGAGTAACTGATCAAGATGCCAAAATAGCAGGAGAAGCACATGAGGCAGGAAAAGGAATAATAATAGTTGTAAACAAGTGGGATGAATATGAGAAAGAAACAGGAACATTAGAAAAATATAAAAAAGAAATATATAACAAATTATCATATTTATCATATGCACCAATAATATTTATATCAGCTAAAACTGGACAAAGAGTGGACAAATTATTTCCTATGATAAATAATGTTGCTGAACAAAATGCAAAAAGAATTTCAACATCATTATTAAATCAAGTAATAAATGAAGCAATAGCAATAGTTCAACCACCATCAGATAAAGGAAGAAGATTAAAAATATTATATATAACACAGGCAACAACTAAACCACCAACATTTGTAATATTTGTTAATAATAAAGAATTATTCCATTTCTCATATGAAAGATATTTAGTAAATCAAATAAGAAGAGAATTTGGATTAGAGGGAACACCAATAAGAGTAATAGTAAGAGAAAAACATGAAAAAGGTGAAATAGATTAAAAAAGAAAGGAATGGTAAAAATGGCAGTATACATAATTGTAGGAATTGTAGCATATTTATTAGGGAGCATAAGTTTTTCAGTAATAATTAGTAAAAAAATGGCAGGATTTGATGTCAGAGAAAAAGGAAGTGGAAATGCTGGAGCAACAAATATGTTGAGATCAGTAGGTGCAAAAGCAGCAGTATTAACATTATTAGGAGACTTATTAAAAGGTGTTGTAGCAATATTATTTGCTATAATAGTAGGAGCTATTGCAAAAAATACAGATAAAGCTTTATTAGTTCAAATAGCAGGAATTTTAGTAGTAATAGGTCATACTTTTCCAATATTTTTTGGATTTAAAGGTGGAAAAGGTGTTGCTACATCATTAGGAGTTATATTAATGACAAACTGGAAAATTGGATTAATTTGTTTAGTATTTGCTTTAGTATTAATGGCACTAACAAAAATAGTAGCAATGGGTTCAGTAGGAGCTGCAATACTATTTCCAATATTAGTATTATTCATGCATACAAATTTCACAATATCAGATGGAAGTAGTTATTTTATATATAGTATAATATTAGCAGTAATAGTAGTATTTAACCACAGAAGTAACATACAAAGAATTTTAAATGGAAATGAAAACAAATTAAGTTTTAAAAAGTAGAAAACTTTATGCAAAAGAAAGGAAAATTGCAATGAAAAAAATAGCAATAATAGGTAGTGGTAGCTGGGGAGTGGCATTAGCTATACATTTAGCCAAATTAGGAAATGAAGTTAAATTATGGTCATATTCAGAAGAGGAAAAAGACTTAATAAATAAAGAAAAAAGATGTAAATTTTAGCCTAGTGCTGTAATATCAGACGGAATAACATGTACAACTTCATACAAAGAAGCAATCGAAGGTTCAGATTTTATAGTACATGTAACACCATCTAAATTTACAAGAGACACAGTAAAACAATATAAACAATATGTTACTAATCAACCAATAGTAATATGTTCAAAAGGATTTGAAAAAGATAGTTTATTAACATTAGATGAAGTAATACAAGAAGAAATTCCAAATGCAAAAATAGCAGTCTTATCAGGACCAAGTCATGCAGAAGAAGTATCAATATCAATACCAACAGTTTTAGTAGTTGCTTCAAAATATGATGCAGTATTAAAATTAGTACAAGACACATTTATGTGTGACAAAATGAGAATATATACTTCTAGAGATGTAAAAGGAGTAGAACTTGGAGGAGCTCTAAAAAATATAATTGCATTTTGTGCAGGTGTGGCAGCAGGTATTGGATTAGGAGATAATACATTTGCAGCATTAATTACAAGAGGACTAGCAGAGCTTTCAAGATTAGGAGTAGAACTTGGTGGACTAAAAGAAACTCTATATGGTCTTAGTGGATTAGGGGATTTAATAGTAACTTGTTTAAGTGAGCATAGCAGAAATAGAAAAGCTGGAAAATTAATAGGACAAGGAAAATCATTAGAGGAAACTAAAAAAGAAGTTGGAATGACAATAGAAAGTATAGATAATATAGAAGTTGCACATGAACTTGGTAAATTACATAATATAGAAATGCCAATAGTAGAAGCAGTTTATAAAATATTATATAAAGATTTAAAACCAGAAGAAGCAGTAAATATGTTAATGAATCGTGCTAAAAAGAGTGAAGACTAATTGGTAATAATGAATATTTTTTATAAAATTTATAATAATAAAAATAGGAGGATATATCATGGATTTTTTTAATAAAATAGGTAAAAAAGCAAGTGAAGCATATGAAGCAACAGCTGAAAAAACAAATAAAATAGCAAAAGAAACAAAATTAAGAATGAAAATTAATGAAAATAAATCAGACATAAATAATTTGTATAAAGAAATCGGAAAAAAAGTTTATGAAAAACATGTAAGAGAAGAAAATATTGATATAAAAACAGAATTAGAAGAGGAATGTACAAAAATAGATGTACTTTCTGCAGAAATAGAAACATGTTTAAAATCAATATTAGAACTAAAAAATAAAAAACAATGTGTAAAATGCCATACTGAAATAGAATTCGATGCTGTATTTTGTCCAAAATGTGGAGAAAAACAACCAGAAGAAGTAAAAGAAGTAGAAGTAGTTGTGGAAGAAAAAGAAGAAACAGAAAATAAGCAAGAAGAGGCTACAGAGGAAAAAGTAGAAGAAAATAATATAGAAGAAGTAAATGAAGAAGAAAATAAAGAAAATTAATAAGATGTCCTAGAGGCATCTTATTTTAAAGTGAGGGGAAATTAAATGAAATTAGTAATACAAAGAGTAACACATGCAAAAGTAACAGTTGAAGGAAAAGCTACTGGAGAGATAGAAAAAGGTTTTTTAGTATTAGTTGGGATAAAACAAGGAGATACTAAACAACAAGCTGATTATTTAGTAAGAAAACTATGTAATTTAAGAGTATTTTCAGATGAAAATGGAAAAATGAATTTGTCAATAAAAGATGTGAATGGAAGTTTATTAATAGTATCACAATTTACATTATATGGAGATTGTAAAGATGGTAATAGACCTAGTTTTATACAAGCTGCTAAACCTGATGAAGCAATTCCATTATATGAATATTTTTGTGATAAATGTTCAGAAAATGAAATAAAAGTTGAAAAAGGAATATTTGGAGCAGATATGAAAGTTGAATTACTTAATGATGGACCAGTAACAATAGTAATTGAAAATTAGTATGGATATCTTTCAAATAAGTATTTTATTACAGTATTTGCATTTTTAGGAGAAATTTTGATAAATATGTCTGTATCTAATGAAATCCACATATTTATCTCAAATAAATTAATATTATCAATAAAAACTGCAATAAATTCTGAAAGTTCAATAGGGTTTGAAAAAACTTTTTTCCATGATAAAGAATTGAAATTATCAAAAGTTTTATTATAAAATTTATTTAAAAATTTATTAATTTCACCATATTTTTGACTAAATAATATAATCACTGTTTTTACTCCTTTATTTATAGTATGTAAGAAAAATATATAAATATTCATATGGATAAAAAAATAAAAATTAGATATAATAAAGATATTCTACATTGAATGGAGGAATAAAAATGGATAAAAATCAAAAAATAAATTGTTCAGTAGAAAGTTGTGTATATCAAGATGATAGTACAAAAAGATGTACATTACAAGCTATACATGTACAACCAACATTAGATTGTAAAACAAGAGAACCAGATGAATCTATGTGTGGTAGTTATGAATGTAATCAATAAAATAAGAGCAAAGTTTACATCATGTAAACTAGCTCTTATTTTAATATAATGATCAAAAAAAGTAATAGAAAAATATTGACAAAAAAAGAAAATAGAAATAAAATTAGGCTAATAAAAGAAAAGGAGTGATTTTATATGGCATTAGTATCAACAAAGGAAATGTTTGAAAAATCAATGAAAGAAGGATTTGCAATAGGAGCATTTAATGTAAATAATATGGAATTAATTCAAGGAATTGTAGATGCAGCAGCAGAACAAAATTCACCGGTAATTTTACAAGCTTCATCAAGTGCAATAAAATATGCTAGAATAAATTATTTAATGAAAATGGTAGAAGCAGCAGTAGAAGAACATCCAAATATTCCTATAGCAATACACTTAGATCATGGACCAGATTTTGAAACATGTAAAATGTGTGTTGATAATGGATTTACATCTGTTATGTTTGATGGTTCAAAATATGATTTTGAAGAAAATATCAGACTAACAAAAGAAGTTGTAGATTATGCGCATGCACATGGTGTTGTTGTTGAAGCAGAATTAGGAAAACTAGCAGGAATAGAAGATGATGTAAATGTTGCTGAATCAGATGCAATATATACAGATCCTGCACAAGCAGAAGAATTTGTAAGAAGAACAGGAGTAGATTCACTTGCAATAGCAATAGGAACAAGCCATGGAGCATATAAATTTAAAGGAGAAGCAAGATTAAGATTTGATATTCTAAAAGAAATAAAAGAAAGAATACCAAATACTCCAATAGTTTTACATGGTGCTTCAACTGTTATTCCAGAATTAGTTAATATGTGTAATGAATATGGAGGAAATATTCCAGGAGCTAAAGGTGTTCCAGATGAAATTTTACATGAAGCAAGTTTATCAGGTGTATCAAAAATAAATGTAGATACAGATTTAAGACTTGCAATGACAGCAGGAATAAGAAAGGTTTTTGTAGAAGATCCATCTGCTTTTGATCCAAGAAAATATTTAAAACCAGCTAGAGAACTTGTAAAAGAAACAGTTGCTCATAAAATGAGAGATGTATTTGGTTCTGCTAATAAAGCATAAATAAAAAACAATGAAACTAGGTTATAGTTTCATTGCTTTTTTAATAATTGTTTACAAATATCTCAAAATGTTGTAAAATATTAGTAAAGGACAAAAGAAATAAAAGGAGTGATGGTTATGGAAAATAAATATAGAAATAATCGAGGAATAACATTAATAGCACTGGTAGTAACAATAGTAGTATTATTAATACTAGCAGGAGTAAGTTTAGCAATGCTAAAAGGAGAAAATGGGATAATAAGTAAAGCCCAAAAATCAGCAAGAGAAACAAGACTAGCAAAGACCAAAGAGAGTATATCATTAGAAATATCTGATGCAATGATAAATGAATCTATAAAAGGAAATAAAACATTAACAGATAGTCAATTAAAAGATATAGTAAATAAATATGGAGAAATGGACGAAGATGGAGACACAATCCATACAGATGATGGAGATTTAAGTTTAAAAGATTTAATAAATGGAACAACAAGTGGAGGAGGAAGTAGTGGCTCAACAGAAGAGTTAGAACAAGAAGTAGAAAAGTTAAAAACAACAATAAATACATTAAATAAACAAATAAGTAAATTAGAACAGGAAAAATCAGACTTGAATGCAAAAATAGCAGAATTGCAAGAGAGAATAAATCAATTAGAATCACAACTATCAGAAGCAAATAAATCAAAAGCAGAATTAGAAGAAACAGTAAGTAATTTAAGAGATGAAATAACAAGATTAAATAATAAAATAGCAGATTTAACATCACAGTTAGAAGATAAAAAACAACAAACAACAGAAAATGATGGAACAATAGAAAATTTACAAAATCAAATAACAGAATTACAAACAAAAATACAAGAGCTAGAGACAGAATTAGAAAATAAGAAAACAGAGTTAGAAAACAAAGATGAAATAATAGCAAATTTAGAAAATCAAGTAAAAGATTTACAACAACAAATAGAAGATAGTAATAATGAAATATCAAATAAAGATGCAATAATAGATAGCTTAAATTCAACAATAGAGTCATTAACAAATCAAATAGAAAGTTTGAATGAACAAATAGATGCATTAGAAAGAAGAATAGAGGAATTGGAAGCAAAACAAGCGACAGGAACGGCAACAGTAGATCAAGTACTAGAAGGAGCAACATTTTCAAATTCAAATGGAGTAGGATTAACAGGAACATTGACATTAGGAAAAATGATAGGTTCAAATGTTAATTTAACAAATGCAGGATATTTGTTAGCAGGTCAAACAGCATATGGACAAAATGGTGCAAAATTATTAGGAACAATGACAAACCATGGAGCATATACAGGAGCTCAATCATTAGGATCAGATGGAAGTACATTATATATAAGAATACCACAAGGAGCATATTTAACAAATACAAGTGCAGGATATCCAGAAATAACAGCATCTATAGCATCAATAAATAATATAACAGGATATAAATATACTCAAGCACAATATGATGCAAACTATAATAATGGATGGAATAGTGGAGTTACAGCAGCAGATAATAGAGCAAATCCTGCATCAACAAATTATAAGAGTGGATATAATGCTGGAGTAAGTGCAGCAGATAATAGAGCAAATCCTTCATCTACAAATTATAAGAGTGGATATAATAATGGATATAGTGCAGGACGTCAATTAAAATATTGGTCAGGAACACTAACATCAACTTCAGATAAAAGAACATTTAGATTAACAACAGGAGCAACAGAATCAAATTATTATATTACACCATATTTGGCAGATTTAGGAAATGGAACACATACAATTGTATCTGGATTTTATTCTCAACAAGGTGTATCAAGTGGAGGAAATGAATGGTTTTGTATAACATATAGAACTGAAATCAGTAGGGTTAATCATTCAACATTTTGGGATATGAATGGAACGAGAAGTGATTGGAGAAATTGCGAAAGACCAACTTTCCCAGTATCAAAGAAAAATACAAATTATGTGTTAGAATTATGGTATGTATAATATAAAATTAAAAATGAGATAGAAAAAATTCTATCTCATTTTTGCATTGAGTACTTATTATAAAATATCTTTAATTATATTACTTAAAGATTTTAAATTTTATTAAATATGTGATATAACAAGAATTATATATTTTAAAGTCGAAAAAACAATTTTTTTATATTTTTTATAAATATCTTGTTTTCATTACTCTTGCATGCTATAATAAATTTAATATTATCTTTAATTAATATAATTGAAGATAATATTAAATTAAAAAAATGATTAAATAGAAGAAACAAAAGAAATAAAAGGGGGAATGATTATGGAAAATAAATATAGAAATAATCGAGGAATAACATTAATAGCACTTGTAGTAACAATAGTAGTATTATTAATACTAGCAGGAGTAAGTTTAGCAATGCTAAAAGGAGAAAATGGGATAATAAG
>CAKPPL010000036.1 GCA_934177555.1 uncultured Clostridia bacterium | reverse complement strand
AGTTTTAGTACTGATAAAAATGCTTCTTGTGGCATTTCTACATTTCCTATTTGTCTCATTCTTTTTTTACCACGTTTTTGTTTTTCTAATAATTTTTTCTTTCTTGTTATGTCTCCTCCATAACATTTAGCAAGTACATCTTTTCTCATTGCTGATATTGTTTCTCTTGCTATTATTGTTCCTCCAATTACTGCTTGTAATGGAATTGCGAATAATTGTCTTGGTATAACTTCTTTTAATTTTTCTACCATTTTTTTGCCTCTTGCATATGCATTATCTTTAAATACTATAAATGATAGTGCATCAACTGGTTCTCCATTTACATGTATATCTAATTTTACTAAATTTGATTGTCTGTATTCTTTAAATTCATAGTCAAATGATGCGTAACCTTTTGTTCTTGATTTTAAACTATCGAAAAAGTCATATATTATTTCATTTAATGGCATATCATATATTAATGTTACTCTACTTTCATCTAGATATTTCATGTCTATAAATGTTCCTCTTCTATTTTGACATATATCCATTATGTTTCCAACATATTCTTTTGGTGTCATTATATTTGCTGTTACTATTGGTTCTTCCATATATGCTATTTCTTGTGCTGTTGGTAAATCTGCTGGATTGTATATTTCAAGAACTTCTCCTGTTGTTTTATGTACTTTATATATTACTGATGGAGCTGTTGTTATTAAACCTAAATCAAATTCTCTATCAAGTCTTTCTTCTATAATTTCTAAATGTAATAATCCTAAAAATCCACATCTGAATCCAAATCCTAATGCTGCTGATGTTTCAGGCTCATATTCTAGTGCTGCATCATTTAATTTTAGTTTTTCTAATGCTATTTTCAAACTTTCATATTCACTACCATCTACTGGATATAGCCCACAATATACCATTGGTGTTACTTTTTTATATCCTGGTAATGGCTTTTCTGCTGGATTGTCTTTTATTGTTATTGTGTCTCCAACATGTATATCTGTTAAGCTTTTTATACTTGCTGCTATATATCCAACTTCTCCTGCTTTTATTTCTTGCATTGGCATATATGCTCCTGGCATAAAATAACCTACTTCTACTACTGTAAATGTTTTTCCTGTTGCCATTAATTTTATTTCGTCTCCCACTTTTACTTTTCCATCTACAACTCTTACATATGCTACTGCACCTTTATAATTATCATAATATGAGTCAAATATTAAGCATTTTGTTTTTGCATTTTCGTCTCCTTGGGGAGCTGGTAAGTCTGTTACTATTCTTTCTAATACTTCTTCTACATTTAATCCTGATTTTGCTGATATACATGGTGCATCCATTGCTGGAATTCCTATTATATCTTCTATTTCATGTTTTACTTCTTCTGGTCTTGCATTTGGTAAATCTATTTTGTTTATTACAGGAAGTATTTCTAAGTCATTTTCTATTGCTAAATATACATTTGCTAATGTTTGTGCTTCTACTCCTTGGCTACTATCTACTACTAATATTGCTCCATCACATGCTGCTAGACTTCTTGATACTTCATAATTAAAGTCAACATGACCTGGTGTATCTATTAAATTAAATATGTATTCTTGTCCATCTTTTGCTTGATATTTCATTCTTACTGCTTGTGATTTTATTGTTATTCCTCTTTCTTTTTCTATTTCCATATTATCAAGCACTTGTTCTTCCATTTCTCTTTTTGATAGCACTCCTGTTTTTTCTATTAGTCTATCTGCTAATGTTGATTTTCCATGATCTATATGTGCTATTATACTGAAATTTCTTATATTTTTTTGTTTCATTTTTCCTCCTGCTAATTTTTGATATTAGTTGACGCTTATATTATAACATATTTGTTTACTTTTTTCATTATTTTTTATAATTTTTTGCTGTAAAAATATATTATTATTCCACATAAAAATATAAGAATTATTATTAAATATTTTTTCAATATTAATAATATTTTGCCTATTTTAGGTATTTTTAGGATATATTTTCCTTTTATATTATTATAGACTATTTTTTCACTATCTGGTACATTATTAGCATCACCTTTTGTTGTATATATTTTTTCGCCATTTTGTTCTTCTATATTTATAATTCTATGTGTTATTGTCTCTCCATTTACTTGAAATGTTATTATATCATTTTGTTTTATTTTATTTTGCTTTACTTTTTTTATCACAACTATATCATTTACATTTATTTTTGGTTCCATACTGCCAGACATTATGCAAAATATATTAATTCCAAATATTCCTGTACTTTCATTTGGATTTTTTATTTTTATTATTATATTGTATAATATTGTTATTATTAAACATATATATATTATTTTTACTATTCTTTTTTTAATCATTTTTCCTATTTCTCAAATTTTCTATTTTTTCTTTTAATGTCCATTTTCTAAAATCTACTTTTTCTTTTATATTAGGGAATGCATTTACTAATCTTCTATGGAAAATAGATTTACTATGTATAATGTGTCTTACTTTTTCTGATATTTCTATTGTATTATCTTTTATTTCGTTTGAAACTTGTTTTAAGTTAAGTATAATCTTATATGATACTATATTGTCAACAATATGTATAAGTAATAACATTACAATTATTGTTGTTTGCACATTACTTGGTATAAGTTCTATTTTGCTGACAATAAATGGATTTGTTATATATATAATAAAACAGCTTGCTATTCCAAATAACACTAAATTTTCCAAACAAATTCTTCCATTTATATTAAATTTCTTTTGACTATAATCCCACCATCTTGCATTAAATATTTTTTCCATAAAATAGCTTGTAAAATATTCTAGTAAACCACATATAATTATTGACATACAAAATGTTGCTATAATATCATCTTGATATTTTTTTAATAATATACTTACTAATACAACCCCATATCCATATATTGGGCATACTGGTCCTATTAAAAATCCTCTATTTACAAATTTTTTATTTCTAATTGATATTGATACTGTTTCCATTATCCAACCTGCTATTGCATATATAAAAAATATTAATATATATATCTTTATTTTTTCTTCCATTTCTAACCCTCTCTTATTATTTTATTTAATTCGGCACCTAAAAACACTATATAAAAACATGAGTATGTCCACATCATTATTAACATTAATGTTGTTAGACTTCCATAAGTTATTGAAAATCCTTTAAAGATTGTTAAATATTTTGAAAACACAAATGATATTATATTAAGTGCTATTGCTCCAAATATTGCCCCATATATTTGGCTTTTAAATGACACTCTACGTCTACCCATAAATTTGTATAAAAGTAAAAATACAATAAATGTAACAAATATAAATCCAAGTTGTGTTGTAACAAATGATATTACATTATAATTTTCTATTTTTCCAAAATATTTTCTAAATAATTCTATAACTTCATTTCCAAACACTAATCCAGTTAAACCTAGTACTATTAAGAAAATGAATAATATTGTTTCTAGTAAAACTTTTATTCTTAAATAAATATATGATGTCACTTTTGGGTCATAATTAGTATTATATACTGTTTGCAAGCCTGTAGTTAATGCAAACAGTCCTTTTCCTGCTGCCCATATTGTGAATATTATCGAAATTGAAATTGTACCTATTGATTTTGAATATACCTCTTGTACAATCCCTAAAACCATTTCATTCATACTTGATGGAATAATTTTTGAAAGTACATCAAATAGTGTTTGTGGTTCTATACCTGTATATTGAATTAATGTTATTACTAACATTATAAATGGTATAAATGATAAAATTGTATAATAAGAACATTGTGCTGCACTTTCACTAATATGGTCTTTTTTCATATTTTCTGAAAGTTCTTGTATTTTCTTATCCATTTTGTTTTTTATCTCCTTTAATTATTTTAGATAAAATATCATCATTATTTAATCCATAAATTTTTTCTAATTCATCTACACTACCATGTGTTATGAATTCATCTGGATATGCAAATATATCTAATTTTACATTTTCTATATTATTTTTTACAATTAGTTCTTCAATAGCTGTTCCTAATCCATTAATTTTTGTTCCATCTTCGATTGTTATTACTCTTTTTGTTTTTTGTATACTTTCTTTTATTTTATTTTCATCTAATGGTTTTAAAAATCTTGCATTTATTATTTCAGCATTTATATTTTGTGTTTCTAATTTTTCTGCAATATATTGTGCTTTTGCAACCATTTTTCCAATAGCTATAATTGTAATATCTTTTCCTTTTTTTAATATTTCTGCTTGTCCATTTTTAATTTTTGAATGTTGTTCAAATTTTATTTTTGAATCTTCTCCACCTCTTGGATATCTTATAACAACAGGTTTTTTTAGATTTACTGCAAATTCTAGCATGTCTTCAAATTCTTTAAAGTCTTTTGGTGCCATAATTGTCAAATTGGGTACTAATCTAAAAAATGCCATATCAAGTGTTCCTTGATGTGTTTCACCATCTGCACCTACAATTCCTGCTCTGTCAACACACATAATAACAGGTAAATTTTGCATTGCTATATCATGTATTACTTGGTCATATCCTCTTTGATAAAATGATGAATATATTGGTACTACTGGTATCATTCCCTCTATTGCCATTCCTGCTGCTAATGTTAAAGCATGCTGTTCTGCAATTCCTATATCAAAAAATCTTTTTGGAAATTCTTTTTTGAATTTTGTTAATCCTGTTCCATCTGTCATTGATGCTGTTATTGCTACTATTTTATCATTTTTCTGAGCTAATTCTACTATTTTATCTCCAAATACTTTTGAATAGTCTTTACTTTTTGCTTTTTTAGGTTCTCCTGTTTCTATATCAAATGGTGATGTTGCATGATATTTGTCTGGATTTTTTTCTGCTATTTCATAACCTTTTCCTTTTTTAGTTAATACATGTATTAGTACTGGTCCTTTTACTTCTTTACTAATTGTTAATACACTTTCTAGTTTTTCTATATTATGCCCATCTACTGGTCCTAAATATGTAAACCCTATATCTTCAAAAAACATTTTTGATATTACTAATTGTTTTATTGATCTTTTTATTTTTTGAATTATTTTTACCATTGGTTTTCCAACCACTGGAATTCTATTCATTCTTCTTTTTATTAAATTATTTGTTCTTGTATATAGTTTTTTAGTTCTTAGTTTTCCTAAAAATTTATTAAGTCCTCCAACATTAGGAGAAATGCTCATTTCATTGTCATTTAATATAACTGTCATCTTACATTTGCTATATCCTGCATCATTTAATGCTTCTAATGCCATTCCTCCTGTTAAAGCTCCATCACCAATTACTGCAATAACAGAATTATCTTCTTTTTTTAAATCTCTTGCTCTTGCCATTCCTAGTGCTGCAGATATTGATGTACTACTATGACCTGTATTAAAACAATCAGCTGGTGATTCTTTTGTTTTTGGAAAACCTGCAATTCCATTTAGTTTTCTTATATTTTTTAATTCTTCTCTACGTCCTGTTATAATTTTATGCACATATGTCTGATGTCCTACATCCCATACTATTTTATCTTTTGGAACATCAAATATTGAATGTAGAGCTATTGTTAATTCTACAACGCCTAAATTTGAAGCTAAATGTCCTCCATTTTCTGACACTACTTTTAATATATATTCTCTTATTTCTTTTGCTAGTTCTTCTTTTTCCTTTAGTGTTAATTTTTTTAAGTCTTCTGGTGCATTTATTTTTTCTAACATTTTACTCCCTCTTTTAATATATATTATTCATTTTCTAAATTATATTTTTTTCTTTCTGTATATTGTGTGTGTAATAATTTATGTGCTCTATAACTACCTGGTTCTTCTAAATATTCTTCATATATTTGTTTTATCACAGGATTTTCATGTGATTTTCTAATTACACTTTTTTCATCTATTGAATATAAGGAATCTGCTCTAAGTTTTCTTACATCTATTTCTCTTCTTATTTTCGAGCTTTTGATTGGTTGACCTCCACCCATTACACATCCTCCTGGACATGCCATTATTTCAACAAATTGGTAATCTACTTTACCTGATTTGATTTCTTCCATTATTTTTTGTGCATTTGCAAGTCCACTTGCTGCAACAACTTTTATATCTTTTCCATTAATATTTACTGTTGCTCTTTTTATTCCATCTCCACCACGAACTTGTTCAAAATTGATTTTATCTAGTTCTTTTCCTGTTAGTTTATCTTGTGCCGTTCTCAGTGCTGCTTCCATAACTCCACCTGTTGTGCCAAATATTGCTCCTGCTCCTGTTGCTTCTCCCATTGGATTATCAAAAACACTGTCTTCTAATTTTTCAAATTCGATATTAGCTTGTTTTATCATTCTTGATAATTCTCTTGTTGTTATTACATTATCTACATCATATAGTCCTTCATTTTTCATTTCTGGTCTTTGTCTTTCATATTTTTTTGCAATACAAGGCATTACTGATACTACATATATTTTTTTTGGATCAATTCCTTCTTTTTTTGCAAAATATGTTTTTATTAATGCCCCAAACATTTGGTGTGGTGATTTACAAGTTGATAAATGTGGTAATAATTCTGGATAATTCATTTCTATGTATTTTACCCATCCTGGCGAACATGATGTTATCAGTGGTAAATTATCATTTTCTTGTAGTCTTTCAATAAATTCATTTGCTTCTTCTACTATTGTTATATCTGCTCCTGTATTTGTATCAAATACTTTATTAAAGCCTAATCTTTTTAATGCTGTTACCATTTTTCCTGTAACATTTGTTCCAATAGGCATTCCAAATTCTTCACCTAATGCCACTCTAACTGCTGGTGCTGTTTGAACTACTACATATGATTCTGGATCTTTTAATTTAACCCATACATCATTTATTGTTTCTTTTTCATGTAATGCTCCTGTTGGACATGCTTCAATACATTGCCCACAATTTGTGCAATTTACGTCATTTAAACTATGATCTCCAACTGTAGATATACATGATTCAAACCCTCTATTTATACAATCTATTGCTCCTATTTTTTGAACATTTTTACATGCTGCTACACATCTTCTACATAATATGCATTTATTAAAATCTCTTACTATTGATGGAGATAAATCATCAATTTTATGTTTTGTTACTTCTCCTGGAAATTCTACATTTAATACATTGAATTTTACAGCAAGTGTTTGAAGTTCACAATTTCCAGAACGTGTACAAGTTAAACAATCTTTGGCATGGTTTGATATTATTAAGTCAAGTATTACATGTCTTGCTTCCAAAATATTTGGTGTATGTGTGTGTACTACCATTCCTTCTTCTACTGTTTGTATACATGATGTTGCAAATCCTCTTCTTCCTTCTACTTCAACTATACACATTCTACAATCTCCAACTTCATTTATATCTTTCAAAAAACATAACGTTGGTATATCTATTCCAGCTTCTTTTGCTGCTTCTAATATTGTTGTTCCTTTTGGTACTGTTATTTCTATTCCATCTATCTTTAGTGATACTAAGCTTTTATCCATTATTTTTTCCTCCTATACTAGTTTCCTATTGCATGAAAAGGACATGTTGAAATACAAGTTCCACATTTTATACACTTTTCTTGATTTATAGTTCTTTTTTCTCTTTGTTCTCCTTCTATTGCTTTAACTGGGCAATGTTTTTGACATAATCCACATCCTTTACATTTTTCAGAATCTATTGTGATTTTTGATAAAGCTTTACATTCTAATGTTTTACATTCTTTTTCTATTGCATGTTGTCTAAATTCTTCTCTAAAGTATTTTAATGTACTTATTACTGGGTTTGGTGCACTTTGACCTAATCCACAAATACTTGCTTTTTGTATATTTACTGCTAGTCTTTCTAGTTTATATATATCATATTCTGAACCTTCTCCTGAGCATAATTTTTCTAATAATTCTAGCATTCTTTTTGTTCCAATTCTGCATGGTGTACATTTTCCACAGCTTTCACTAACAGTAAATTCTAAATAAAATTTAGCTAAACATACCATACATTTTGTATCATCCATTACTATTAATCCACCAGATCCCATCATTGAACCTATTGTTTTTAAAGATTCATAATCTATTGGTGTATCTAAATGTTCTGCTGGTATACATCCTCCTGATGGTCCTCCTGTTTGTGCAGCTTTGAATTGTCTTCCATTTGGTATTCCACCACCTATGTCAAATACAATTTCTCTTAATGTTGTTCCCATTGGAACTTCTACTAATCCTATATTATTAACATTTCCTCCTAAAGCAAATACTTTTGTTCCTTTTGAATTTTCTGTTCCTATTGATGAATACCATTTTGCTCCATTTAATATTATTCTTGTTACATTTGCAAATGTTTCTACATTATTTATTAATGTTGGTTTTCCCCATAATCCTTTTTCTGCTGGATATGGTGGTTTTACTCGTGGTTGCCCACGTTTTCCTTCTATTGATTCTAATAATGCTGTTTCTTCTCCACACACAAATGCTCCTGCGCCTAAACGAATTTCTACGTCAAAATCAAATTGTGTATTAAATATATTTTTTCCAAGTATTCCATACTCTCTTGCTTGATCTATTGCTTTTTGAAATCTTTTTACTGCTATTGGATATTCTGCTCTTACATATATATATCCTTTGTTTGCTCCTATTGCATAACCTGCAATTATCATTGATTCTAATACAGAATGTGGGTCTCCTTCTAATATGCTTCTATCCATAAATGCTCCTGGATCTCCTTCATCTGCATTACATACTACATATTTTTGCTCTGATTCATAACTTTTGGTTAGCTCCCATTTCTTACCTGTTGGGAATCCTGCTCCTCCACGTCCTCTTAGGCCTGATTCTTTTATAGTTTCTATTACATCATTTGGAGTCATATTTTTTAAAACTATTTCTAATGCTTTATATCCATCAAATGCTATGTATTCATCAATATCTTCCGGATTTATTATTCCACAATTTTTTAGTGCAATTCTTTTTTGTTTTTTATAGAAATTTAATTCATCTAGACTATTTACTATTTTTCCATCAATATCTTTGCATAATAGTCTTTCTACTCTTTTTCCTTCTATTATATGTGTTTGTATTATTTCTTCACAGTCTTCTGGTTTTACATTTGAATAAAATGTGTCTTCTGGTCTTATTATTACTATTGGTCCTTTTGCACACAAGCCAAAACATCCTGTCATTATTACTCTTACATTTTTAATATCTTTTTCTTTTATAATTTTTCTTAAATTTTCTAATATTTCTGGTGATTTTGATGAAGTACATCCTGTTCCATGACATACTAGTATATGTTTTTCTCTTGTATCTGCTTTTGTATTTATTCTTAAATTTAATTCTTTATTTTTTTCTTTTCTTATTTGAGGTATTTCTTCGAGTGTTTTCATTTTATCATTCCTCTCTTAAATAAGATTATTATTTTTTTCTAGATTATCTAAGACTTCGTCTAACATTTTTACAGTAGCTTTTCCATGTACTTCTCCATTTACTGTAAATACTGGTGCTAATCCACATGCTCCTACACATCTTGTTTCTTCTATTGAAAACATACCATCTTTTGTTGTTTCTCCTGGTTCTATTTTTAATCTGTCTTTTAGTCTATCCATTATTTTTTGTGAACCTTTAACATAACATGCTGTCCCTAAACATACTGCTATATTGTATTTTCCCTTTGGCTTTAATGTAAATCTTGAATAAAATGTTACTACTCCATATATTTCTGCCATTGGAATATTCAAATATTCTGATAATATTTGTTGTGCATTTGTTGTTATATAACCATAGTGTTCTTGAACTTCATTTAACATTTGTATTAAATTATCTTTTATAGGTTGATATTTCTGACATAATTCTTCTAAAAATTTGTCTTTTTTATTACATTCACAATTTATTGTTTTTTCCATATGTAACCTCTTTTCTATTAAAAATCACAATTTTTTGGTGTTCTTGGGAATGGTATTACATCTCTTATATTTTGCATTCCTGTTAAATACATTATTGCTCTTTCAAATCCTAATCCAAATCCAGCATGATTAACACTTCCATATTTTCTTAAATCAAGATACCATTTATATTCATCTATATTCATATTCAGTTCTTTCATTCTAGAAAGTAATTTATCATAGTTTTCTTCTCTTTGACTTCCTCCTATTATCTCTCCAATTCCAGGTACTAGTAAATCTGCTGCTGCAACTGTTTTTCCATCTGGATTTTGTTTCATATAAAATGCTTTTATACCTGCTGGATAATCTGTTACAAAAACTGGTTTCTTAAATATTTTTTCACATAAATATCTCTCATGTTCTGTTTGTAAATCTACTCCCCATGATACTTTATAATCAAATTTGTCATTAACTTTTTCTAATTCTTTTATTGCTTCTGTATATGTTATTCTTCCAAAATCAGAATTTATTACATTATTTAATCTTTCTAATAATGTTTTATCTATAAAACTATTAAAAAATTCCATTTCTTCTGGACAATTTTCTATAACATATTTGAATATGTATTTTATCATTTCTTCTGCTAAATCCATATCATCACTTAAATCTGCAAAACATATTTCTGGTTCTATCATCCAAAATTCTGCTGCATGTTTTACAGTGTTTGAATTTTCTGCTCGAAATGTTGGTCCAAATGTATATACATTGTTAAATGCTGTTGCATATGTTTCTACATTTAGTTGTCCACTTACTGTAAGATGTGTTGGTTTTCCAAAAAAATCTTTTGCATAATCTACTTTTCCTTGTTCTGTTAGTGGAATTTGTGATAAATCAAATGAATTTACATTAAACATTTCTCCAGCACCTTCTGCATCACTTGATGTTAGTATTGGTGTATGTACATATACAAATCCTTTTTCTTGAAAAAATTTGTGTATTGCAAAACTTAGTACACTTCTTACTCTAAATACTGCACTAAATGTATTTGTTCTTGGACGCAAATGCGCTATTGTTCTTAAATATTCAAATGAGTGTCTTTTCTTTTGAAGTGGATATTCTGTTGGGCACAAATTTTCTATTTCAATTTTTTGTGCTTGTATTTCAAATGGTTGTTTTGCATTTTCTGTTATAACAACCATTCCTTCTATTTTTATTGATGAGCTTATTGTTAATTTTGATATTTCTTCAAAATTTTCTAACTTATCTGTAAATACTATTTGTATGTTTTTAAAGAATGTTCCATCATTTAGTTCTATAAATCCAAAGTTTTTGGAACCTCTAACTGTTTTTACCCATCCTTCTATTATTATTTTTTTGTTTTTATAATCATCTATATTTTTGTATAAATTTTTAATTGTTGTTCTGTTCATTTTTCCTTCTTTCTGGCTATTTTCTGCCACTTTCATGTTATGTAAAAATTATACAATATAATACAATAAAATACAATAAAAAAAATATAATATTTTTTTTAAAAAAGTATTGACATTTTTCTTAAAATAGATTATACTTAATCTCGTGTTAAGGAAACACGCTCCCATAGCTCAGTTGGTCAGAGCAACCGGCTCATAACCGGTGGGTCCTAGGTTCAAGTCCTAGTGGGAGCACCA
>CAKPPL010000035.1 GCA_934177555.1 uncultured Clostridia bacterium | reverse complement strand
GGAAAAAATGGAACTAAATATACAGGAACAATGGTAAATAGAGGAGCAGTATCAGCAAGTATAACAACAAGTGGAGGGTCATATACAATCCCAGCAGGATATCATAATGGAAGTGGAAAAATAAAAGGACCAACATTAGCAAGTCTAGTAGGATCAAATGTAAATTTAACAAATGCAGCATATTTAGTATCAGGTCAAACAGCATATGGAAAAAATGGAACAAGATATTCAGGAACAATGAGAAATTATTCATCATCAATTCAATATGCTACAACAGATGCAAGTAATCAGGCAAAAAGTTGTTATAGAATAAATGGATCAAATATTGATGTAGTACCAGCAATAGGATATTGGGGAAATTGGAATTGGGATAAAAGTTGTATAAAAGTACCATTGTCAGCAGCAACTTCAGGAATAAGAACGAATACATTTAGTTACAGTGTACATACAACAAATTATAATTATAATTATGCAGGAGAATGGACTGTACCAGCTACTGGAACATATTATATGGTATTATTAGGAACTTGTAATCAATCAGGTACATTTGGATTTAGAGGAGTTTCTGGAAACACAACAATATTTGAATCAACGAGTTTAGATTCATTAGTTTATGTGCAAACATATTTAACAGCTGGACAAAAAGTATCAATCTATATACATCCAACATATAATGGACATTATGGATACTTAAATTGTAGATATTTTTATATATAAATTAAAATCCAAATTATTAGAATTTTTATTCTAGTAATTTGGATTTATATTATTATAAAATAGTTTATTTAATTTTTAGATTAACAATAGTAACACCCATTTCACCTTCACCAAAAGTACCTAATCTAAAAGAATCAACATGCTTATTAGTTTTTAAAAATCTATGAATACCAGAACGTAAAGCACCAGTACCTTTGCCATGAACAATTCTTACAGGAGATAATTTTGCTATAAAACAATCATCTAAATATTTATCAACAATAGGTATAGCTTCATCAACAGTAAGACCAAGTAAATTTATTTCAGGGCTAACAGATTGAGCTTTAAAAGAAGATTTATCTTTATAAGTATAATCTTGCTTTTTATTTTCGTTTTTAACTTCTTGTAAATATTTAATATTTACATTCATTTTTAATGCACCAATTTGTATTTGAACAGTGTCATCTTTAGAAATTTGTGAAAGCACAATACCATTACTATTCAAATTAGAAACAAATACATTCAAATTAGGTTTAATATTTTCTCTAGAAATTGAATGAGTAATAACAATGTCATCAGGTTCAGTTTTTAAAGAAGAGATTTTCTCATTTAAGTTTTTTCTAAGAGAATTTGCTTTAGAAAGAGACTTAGAAGAATCCATATCTTTAATAATTAAATCAGCAGTTTCTTTAGCTTCAATTAAGATTTGTTTTGCTTCTTGTTTTGCATTAGAAATGAGCTCTTTTTCTTGTTTTAAAACATCTGAGTTTTGATGTTTTAAATGTTGTTTTAAATCTTCAATTTCTTTTAAAGTGTTAGCAATTTTTTGCTTATCATCTTCTAATTTAGATTTATCATCATAAATACTTTTTAATAAATCTTCAAAATCAATAGTTTGCTTATCAATCATAGAATTTGCATTTGAAATGATTTTTTCATCTAGACCTAATTTTCTACTAATTGCAAAAGCATTACTCTTTCCAGGAATGCCAATCAATAATCTATATGTAGGTCTTAAATTATCTATATCAAATTCAACACTAGCATTTTTAAATTTTGGAGTAACTAAAGCATATTTTTTTAATTCTTGATAATGTGAAGTACTAACAGTAATACAACCTAAATTTGTAAAAAATTGAAGGATACTTATTGCGAGATTTGCACCTTCCAAAGGATCTGTTCCAGAGCCTAATTCATCAACTAAAACTAAACTATCAGCTGTTGCTTGATTAGTGATTTTTACAATATTACTCATATGAGAAGAAAAAGTACTTAAAGATTCACTAATACTTTGTTCATCTCCAATATCTGCAAAGATTTTATCAAAAATGTATATACTAGAATTCTCATCAGCAGGAATGTTTAATCCACTACAAGCCATTGCAGTTAATAAACCAATAGTTTTTAAAGTTACAGTTTTTCCTCCTGTATTTGGACCTGTTATAATTAAAGTTGAAAAATCTTTTCCTAATTCTACTGAAAAAGGTACAACTGTATTTTTATCAATAAGAGGATGTCTAGCATTTTTTAAAATAATTAATTTATTATCATTAATTAATGGAGTAGAGCAGTTCATTTCTATTGAATAGTGAGATTTTGCAAATATAAAATCAAGTTGACCAATTATTTTCAAATCATTTTCTAATTCATTTGTATAAGGAGAAATTAAATTACTTAAATTTCTTAAAATTTCTTCTATTTCTAAATTTTCTTCGATATTCAAATTAGAAATTTCATTATTTAAATCAAAAACAGCAATTGGTTCAATAAAAACAGTTGATCCACTACTAGAGATATCATGTACGAATCCTTTTATATTATTTCTATATTCTTCTTTAACAGGTATTACGAAACGACTGTTACGAATAGTAACAATATTTTCTCTAATATATTTAGAATATGTTGAAGAATGCAAGATTGTATTTAACTTTGACCTGATATCTTGTTCAAGACGTCTTTTTTTTCTACGTATATCTTGTAACTTTTTTGAAGCATTATCAGAAATAGTATCTTCATCAATAATAGATTTATTTAAAATTTCTATTATATTAGAATTTATATATAAATTATCAAAATAATAAGATATTTCTTCAGAATCTTCATTTTTTAAATAATCTTTATCAAAATAAATTTTTAATTCATTAGCTGTTTGTAAAACATTTTTGATTTCTAATAAAGCTTTTATGCCAAGAGTTCCACCACCATTTAAAGCTTTTAAATATACAATTATATTAGCAATATCACTGATTGGAGGTGTGCTATTTCTTTGAATTAAAATAACTCCTTGACTAGTTTCGTTTAGCATTTTTTGAATTTCATCTTTATTATGAGAAGGTCTAAGATTATAAGCATAATCTTTACCAATATATGTTTTACAGTGGTTTTGAATTTTTTCTATAATTTTGTCGTATTCTAATTTTAATAAATTATTGTTCATTTTCTCAAATCCTTTCGTAATTATTATGCCACAAAATGGCTTGAATTGCAATAAAATGAATTATCAAAAAATTATATAACAAAAAACTTGCAAAAAAATTAAAATACATATATAATGTAAACGTAAATAAACAAAATTGAGAGGAGCGATTTTTATGGAAATAAAAATAACAGGAAAGGAAATAAAAGTTACAGAAGCAATTAATGAATATGTAGAAAGAAAAATGGATAGAATAGCAAAATATTTTGAAGATGCATCAGCAGATGTAACAATAAAAACAGAAAGAACAGCTCAAATAGCTGAAATAACAGTAAATGCTAATGGTGAATCATATAGAGCAGTAACAGAAGATAAAGATTTATATGCATCTATAGATAAAGATATAGATATATTAGAAGGTCAAATAAGAAAAGCAAAAACAAAAAGAGAAAGAATGTTAAAAGATTCAACACTAAAAGTATTAGAAGTTGAAACTCCAAAACATGAAGTTGAAGATGAAATTTTAAAAATAGAATATTATGAAATAAAACCAATGACACCAGAAGATGCAAAACTAAAATTACAAGAAAGAGGAAACCAATTATTTTTAACATTTGTAAATGTTGAAACAGGTAAAGTAAATGTTATACATAAATTAAAAGATGGTAAAAACTTTGGATTAATAGAACCAGAGGCATAATTTTTATAAAGGATATATATCAGTATAGATATATGTCTTTTTTTTGACAAAAGTCTTGAAAAAAAGACCGTAGTATTATATAATAAAATTGTATGAAAAAAAATAAATTAGACAAAATTAAAAAAATTCTAAAGATTATATTAATTTTAATTTGGATGTTAATAGTATTTCATTTTTCAAGTGAAGGAGGTAACAAATCAGAAGGTACAAGTAGAAATTTTTCACAAAAAGTTTTAAACACAATAGTTAGTAGTAATAAAAGTAAAAATGAAGACATGTTAAAACATGCAGATAAAATAATAAGAAAATTAGCACATTATACACTATATACAGTAGGAGGAATAGTTATAATAAATTATTTCTATACAACAGATAAAAGTCAAAAAAACAAAATAATATATAGTGTAATCCTTGGGGGAGGATATGCTATAAGTGATGAATTACATCAATTATTTGTAGGAGGAAGAAGTGCAAGAATTCTTGATGTGGGAATAGATACATTAGGTATAATTACAGGTGTTGCTATTTATTTATTAATAATAAAATTTATTAATAAACATAAAAATAAAAAATTAATAAATTAGGGGGAATTTTAAAGTGAGTGTTATGGGGAATGAAAACATTATTGAAAATGTTTCAGCACTTAATTTGCCAGCAACAGCTGACAAACAAATAATCAAAAAAGATATGCCATATAGAATAATAAAAAGAATGACAGATGTTATTTTAGCTACAATGGCATTAATTATGTTATCACCAGTTTTTGCAATAATTGCAATAGCAATAAAATTAGAATCAAAAGGACCAGTATTTTTTAAACATACTCGTATAGGTAAGAATGGAAAAATAATTAAATTATATAAATTTAGATCAATGGTATCAAATGCAGAAGATTTAATCAAAAGTTTTACACCAGAGCAAATGAAAGAATATAAAGAAAATTATAAATTAACAAATGATCCAAGAATAACTAAAGTTGGAAATATATTAAGAAAAACAAGTTTAGATGAATTACCACAACTTTTAAATATAATAAAAGGTGATTTATCAATAATAGGACCAAGACCAGTAGTAGCAGAAGAATTAAAAAAATATGGATATAATATAGACAAATTTCTTAGTGTTACACCAGGTCTAACTGGGTATTGGGCAGCTAATGGAAGAAGTAATACTACATATGAACAAAGAATGAAAATGGAATTATTTTACATAGACAACATGTCTTTAAAAATGGATATAAAAGTATTTTTAAAAACAATCTTATCAGTAGTAAAAAAAGAAGGAGCAATATAGAATGAATAGTACAAAAGAATTTTCAGGTATAAAATTTGATGGAATTCAGATTTTAAGAGCGATTTCAGCATTAATGGTGGCATTATATCATATTGATTTTATTTATAATTTGAAAATTAATACAGCAATAGGAGTAGATATTTTCTTTGTTATTAGTGGTTTTATAATAATGTACACAACTCAAAGTAATTTAGATAATTATGCTAAAAAAAGAATAATAAAGATTGTACCACTATATTGGATTTTAACAATTTTAACTTTTGGAGCAGCATATATTGTTGATGGAATAGTTCCATATAGACCAAATGGCATTGAATTATTGAAATCATTATTTTTTATACCATATTCAAGAGATGCAATAAGAGCGATAGATGTTACTAGACCGATAGTCGGACCAGCTCATACTTTATTAAATGAAATGTTTTTTTATTTAGTATTTTGGATCTCTGCAAAAATCAATCATAAAAAAAGAGGACAAATTACTTGTGGAATATTAATGATTTTAATATTAATTGGAAATTTTCTTGATGTATCAGCTTATGCAACGCTTAGAGTTTGGACTAATATTAGAATGATTGACTTTATAATAGGAATAATTTTATTTTATATTGCTAAAAAACTTTTTGAATATAATTCATTCAATATGACAAAAAATATAGCTGTATCAGAAATACTAATAGCATTAGGAATTGTTTCTTTTATGGTAGTTTTTACTAAGATTAACCCAATTATAAGAGCTATATTATCAGGAATAGTAGTACTATTCTTTTTGACAGCATTTTTTAAAAGCTTGAAAGCACCTAGTGTGCTATTAAGAATAGGAAATATTAGTTATTCTTTTTATTTGATACATTATTATGTGATTTTAGTGTTTAAGAAGTTTATTAATCCAATGAATGAAATTAATATTATTTCAATTTTATGCGCTTGTTTAGCTATTATTATTAGCTTGATTATAGCAAATTTTGCATATGAAATTATTGAAGTTAAATTTGCACATTACTTAAAAGATAAATGGATAAATAAAAAGAAAAATGAAGATTTAAAAGAACATGAGAAAATAACAGTATAATAAAAGAGGAGCTTTTATGAAAAAAAATATAATAACTATAATTATACCAGTATACAATTCAGAAAAATATTTAGAAAAAACAATAAAATCTATATTAGAACAAACATACAATAATTATGAATTAATACTTATTGATAATGGGTCAACGGATAATTCTGCTGAAATTTGTAAAAAGTATCAAGAAAAAGATGAAAGAGTAAAATTTTATATTCAAAGCAAAAAAGGGGTATCAAATGCAAGAAATATGGGGATTGAAAAAGCAACTGGAGAATTTATATGTTTTGTAGATTCAGATGATTATATTGAAAAAGATATGCTGAATTCCTATATGGATATATATATAAAATATAAACCTGATTTAATTGTTTCTGGTTTTTTCTCAGAAGTAGAAGACATTGATGGAAAAGTACAAATGGATGAGATACATTGTGATGACCAAAATTATTCCAATATTGAAGAACTAAAAAAGGATTTTGTGACTTTATGGGACAAACATTTGCTATACAATATATGGAATAAAATGTATAAAAGAGAAATTATAGAAAAACACAATATAAAATTTCCAGATTATAATTGGGGAGAAGATATTGAATTTAATAGAGAGTATTTATTACAAGTCAATACTCTTTTTAACATGCAAAAATGTTTTTATCATTATATAAGAGGAAGAGGAACTACAATTACAGGAAAGTATATAGAAAACTTGTATGAGATAAGATTAAAAGAAAACCAAGAATTTAAAGAATATTTTGATAAATTCGGCATAGAAAAATCAAATTATGAAGAGTTTTGTGCTAGAAGACATATTGAAAGAACATTAGGTTGTATCGAAAATTTATTTAATGAAGAATGTAATATGTCATTTAAAGAGAAATATCAAAAAATAAAACAAATTATATATGATGAAACAACAAGAGAAGAACTCAAAAAAATGAAACCTCAAAGTAAAAAAGTAAAAATATTATTAATACCATATAGGATAAAATCAGTGTTATTAGCTATGATTATGGGAAAAGGATTGGCTTTTTGTAAGAAAAAATTACCTAAATTATTTAACTCATTAAAAAATAAAAGATAGGAGAAAAAAATGAAAAAAGTAGATATAATCACATTACATAGGGTTGTAAATTATGGTTCTGTTTTACAAACATATGCATTACAAGAAAAAATAAAAGAAAAAGGATTTGAAGTTGAGACAATAGATTATTATCCTGAAAGATTACATTTATTTGGAATGCTAAAAAGATTAAAAAATAAAAAAGAGATATTAAGAAAAAATCCAATTGTGAGATTTGGAGCACAATGTGTTATATTTCCGTCATATGTTCAAAGATTTTCAATGTTTAAAAAATTCTTGAAAAAATATATAAAAATGACAGACAAAACATATTACAATAAAGAAGAGTTAGAAAAAGATATACCACAAGCAGATATCTATTGTACAGGAAGTGACCAAGTTTGGAATAGTGAATGGAATGAAAAAATAGAATATCCATTCTTCTTAGATTTTGTTCCAGATGATAAAAAAAGAATATCTTATGCTGCAAGTTTTGGAAAAAAATCACTTGTTCCAGAAGAAGTTGAAGAAACAAGAAGATTAGTTAATAAATATCAATATCTTTCTATGAGAGAAATATCTGGAGTAGATATTTTAAAAAAATTAGGAAGAAATGATGGAATAAATGTTTTAGACCCAACACTATTATTAAATAGAGAAGAATGGCTAAAAATAGCTTCATCAAAATACAATAGCAAGAAATATGTACTAATGTATAATTTAAACAGAAATAAAAAAATTGATAGATATGTTGAAAAATTAGCTAAAGAAAAAAACTTAGATATATACTATATTAGTTATAATTTACATGAATGTTTCAAAAAAGGTAAAATGAAATGTAATGTAAAAGTTGAAGACTTTTTATCTTTAATAGCAAATGCAAGTTATGTTGTAACAGATTCTTTTCACGCAACAGCTTTTTCAATAAATTTTAATACACCATTTATGATAATATTTCCAGAAAAGTTTAGTACAAGATTAGCTAGTATATTAGAAGTAACAGGTTTACAAGACAGAATTGTTGAAGATTATAATGATATAAAATTAGCAGATAAAACAATAAATTTTGAACATGCAAACAAAGTGTTAGAAGATGAAAGAAAAAAAGCTTCAGAATATTTAGATAAAGCACTAAATGATTAAAATGGAGGAAACATGGAAGAAAAATTCATAAAAATATTAAATAAAAAGGACTGTACTGGTTGTAGAGCTTGTGAACAAATTTGCCCAGTAAAAGCAATTAGTATGAAGGAAGATGATGAGGGATTTATAACTCCAAAAGTTGATGAAGAAAGATGCATAAAATGTGGTTTATGTAAAAAAACATGTGGACAAATTGATAGATTTTATAATAAAAATAATTTAGAAGAAAGAAAATTTTTAGGTGTAAGACCAAAAGAAAAAGAGATAGCAAAAAATAGTACTTCAGGTGGTATAGCATATCTTATATCGAAAATGGTTATAGAAGAAAATGGGATTGTGTTTGGGAGTGCATATGATGAAAATTTAATGCCATATCAAAAATACGTAACAGATAAAAAAGAATTACAACAATTAAGAGGCTCAAAATATGTTACAAGTGATACTAAAAAAACATTTTCTCAAGTAAAAGAATTTTTAGAAGAAGGAAAGAAAGTATTATATATAGGTGTACCATGTCAAATTGGAGGATTAAAAAAATTTTTAAAAAAAGATTATGAAAATCTTTATACAATAGATATCATATGCCATGGTGTACCAAGTCAGAAAATATTTAAAAAATATTTAGAAAATGAAGAAAAAAAATTAGGAGAAAAAATATTTAGCTATAATATTAGAAGTAAAAATAAAGTGGATTGGGGAATGGGTTTTTGTGCAGAAATAAAAACAAAAAATAAAACAAAATATAAAAAAGCTGATTTTGATCCATATTATACGGCATTCTTAAAAGGAAAAATATATAGAGAATGTTGTTATGAATGTAAATATGGAAATTTAGATAGAGTGGGAGACATTACTTTAGGAGATTTATGGGGAATAGAACAATTTGATTATGACTTCTATGACAAAAATGGAGTATCATTAGCAGTTATTAATACTATAAAAGGTGAAAAAATATTCAATAAAGTAAAAAATCTTGTTGAATATAGACAATATAATGAACAACAAGTAACTAAATTTAATGGAAATTTGAAACATCCTACAACAAGACCACAAAATAGAGATATTATATATAAACAATTAGATGAAATGCCATTTGAGGAATATTCTAAAAAATATTTAGCAAATAAAAACAAACTAAAATACGTTTTGAAAGACATAATGCCGAAACAAATAAAAGTATTATATAAAAAATATTTTAAGCAGGTGAAGAAATGAGTGATAAAATAAGAATTCTATATATTGTTCCATCATTGAGATTATGTAATGGCGTAGCGAGTTACGCTATGAATTATTTCAGAAATATAGACAAAAATAAGTTTCATATAGATTTTATAACAGGTGTAAATGAAGAAAGTGTATATTATGATGAAATAAAAAATGCTGGAAGCCAAATATATTATATTCCTAAAATGGGAATAAAAAATATTATTGAAGTAAGAAAAAAAATAAAAAAATTTTTGAAAGAAAATGCAACAAAATATGATATCATTCATTGTCATGTATTAAATATGGGAGCATTTTATTTGTATTATGCTAAAAAATATGGCATAAAAACAAGGATATTGCACAGCCATGCAACCCAATATGCTGATAAATTCATAAATAATATAAGAAATACGATATTTTCAGTATTCTCAAAAAAATTTGCCAATACATATTTTGCATGTTCTAAATTAGCTGGTGATTTTATGTTTAAAAATAAAAAATATACAGTAATTTCTAATTCTATAGATGTTGAAAAATTCACATTTGATTTATCAAATAGAGTAAAAATTAGAAAATTAGAAAAAATAGAAGATAATGAAATATTATTGATTAATGTTGCAAGGTTTGTTCCTCAAAAAAATCTGCTATTTTTAATAGATATTTTTAATGAATTATTGAAAAAAAGTGATAAATATAAAATATTATTAATTGGATCTGGACCATTAGAGGAAAAAATAAAAGAAAAAATAAAAGAGTATGGTATTGAAAAGAAGATTATAATGAAAAAAAATATAACAAATGTAAATGAATATATGCATGCTTCAGATTTATTTGTACTACCTTCATTATATGAAGGATTGCCTGTTGTTGGAGTTGAAGCACAGTGTGCAGACTTACCATGTATTTTTTCTAATGAAGTAACAGAAGAAGCAAAGATATTAGAAACCACCAATTTTTTGAGTATAGATAATAAAGAAATTTGGATAGAAGAAATATTGAAACAAAAAATTAAAGAGAGAAAAAGTAGAATTTCAGAAATGATAGAAAAAGGATATAAGATTGAAGAAGCAACAATTAAGTTAGAAAAAATATATAATGATTTAGTAAATTTGGAGGAATAAATGGCAATTTATATAATAGTACTTATTTTCGAAATAATATTTGGATTATTACTAAGTGTGAATAAAAGGGAAAATTCAAAAAAATTTTTTATAATTATTACCTTTGTTATTCTTACAATAGTTGCTGGAATAAGAACAAAAGATGTAGGAACAGACACAGAACAATACTATCGAGCATATAAAAGAATAGGAACATACACTTCTATAAACAGTGCATTTAATGAGCGTTATGAAAAAGGATTTGTAATATTATGCTATGGATTAAATAAAATAAGTTCTGATCCACAAATATTGATATTCATTACATCTGCATTTATTAATTTTTGTGTATTAAGATTTATATATAGAAATTCAAATAATTTAGTATATAGTGTATATTTATATATTACTTTAAATTTTTATTTTTCATATATGAACATTATGAGACAAGCTGTGGCAATAGGATTTCTACTGTTAGCATTTGAAAATTTAAAATCTAGAAAATATGTAAAATATTTTTTGGAAATATTATTAGCAATGAGTTTTCATGGTTCAGCTATTTTAGGAATATTATATTTATTTGCAAGTAGATTTAAATATAAAAAGAAATATAATAAATTTTTACTACCATTATTTATAATAGTGTTTATAATGGGAAGAAAGATTTTAGTTTTAATTGCAAAGTTTTCACCACGTATATTGGAATATATGGGAGGAATGTATGATGTTTCTAACTACTTTGGCTCATTAGTTATGGCTATGATTCCAATTATAATGTTATATTTTGGAAACGATGTTTTAAAAAATAAAGAAATTAGTGGAATGGATTTTTTTAGAAAAATTATAATTATAAATATAATTTTTGCAGTACTCTCAATAA
>CAKPPL010000034.1 GCA_934177555.1 uncultured Clostridia bacterium | reverse complement strand
ATTCTTTGTCTCTCTTCTTTTACCCATTTTGCTTGTTTTAATTCATCTGGTAGTTTTATTCTTATTTCTTTTATTATTTCAAGCATCTCTTCTTTATCCACCATACTTTTGTTAGTAAATGGTAGACCTTTACTATTTTCTAATATATCTTCTAATGTTTCTAGTAATGTAAATATTTCCATTGCTTTTTCATTCCTTTCTTGAAGATAAATCTCTAATGATTTTTCTTCTTTACAAATATTACTGTTGCTCTTCCATATTTTCTTTTATCTATAATTTCAACTTTTATATTTTCTATTTCTTTTATTATTCTTTCTTCTTCATCTGTTTCTAATATTATTAAACTGTCTTCTGAGGCTATTTTACTTTCTATTATTTGGTTTAATGATTTTTCTATATAATTTGTTTTATATGGTGGATCTATATATATTATATCAAATATTTCATTTTGTAATTTTTCTAAACATTTTTCAAAATCACAATTTAAAATTTTTGATTTATTTTCCATATGTGTTTTCTCTACATTTTTTTGGATTATTTTTATAGCATCTTTTGATTTATCACATAATACTGCTTTTCTTGCACCTCTGCTTAAAAATTCTAATCCTATTGCTCCACTTCCAGAAAATAAGTCTAAGACATTTGCATCTTCTATTTGATTTTGTATTATATTAAATATAGATTCTTTTACTCTGTCTAATGTTGGTCTTGTTATTTCTGTTCCATCTAATGTATATAATTTTGTTTCTCTTGCTGTTCCACTTATTATTCTCATTTTTTTAGCCTTTCTTTCCTATACTAATATTTTATTCTTTTTTTCGTTATTGTCAAGTATATTAGGCAAATTGTAATATACATTTAATATTTTTGTAATATTTGTAATATTTTTTAGCACTTTAAGCAAAAAATAAATGAGCCTTATAGCTCATCTATTTTTATTAATCATTTTTATTTATATCTTTTATTAACTCTAATTGTGAAATTAATAGTGATTCCATTTTGGCTTTATATATGTCAAATTGTTTTGTAAGATCATCTAATTGTTTTTCTTTTAGAGTAATTTGTTGATCTAATTCGTTCATTGTTTTTACAGAATTTTCTTTAGCTATTTTAGATATATCATCTGCTTGTTGTTTTGCTTCATTTACAATTTGTTCTGCTTGTTGTTTTGCTACATTTTTTACTTCTTCTGCAGTACTTTGAGCCATTAACAAAGTATTTTGTAATGTTGTTTCAATGTTTTTGTAATGACTAAGACTATTTTCTAGTTCTTCTATTTTTGAATTTAATGTTGCTAAATCTTTATAGTTTTTTCCATAGTCTTCTACTAGTTCATCTAAAAATTCATCTACTTCGTCAACATTATATCCGTTCATCATTTGCTTACTAAATTTTTTATTTTCTATATCTAATGGTGTAATCATATTGGATTGCCTCCGTTCTTTTTTGCTTAATTTATACTATTATTTTTTAACCATGAAACAGAAAGTTTGCTTTTTATTTCTTCTCTAGCCATTTCATTTGTAATTTCATAATTCATTGGTGCTATTAAAAATATTGAATTAGATATTTTTTGAATATGTCCATCTAATGCATATACTCCACCACTAATAAAGTCAACTATTCTTCTAGCAACATCTTTGTTAACATATTCTAAATTTACTATTACTGACTTTTTCTCTTTTAATAAACTACATATTTCTTCTGATTGTTCAAATGTAGTTGGTTGAGATATAACCATTTTTATTGGTTGGTTTTGAGTCATTGGTAATATTTTTCCTTTTTTTCCAAAGAATTTTTTATCTTCTTCTTCATTTTCATATTCATTACCTTTGTCTTCATATTCATATACATCTTCGTCTTCCATTTCCTCTGTTTCTCCTTGGTCCATTCCAAATAGGCCCCATACTTTGTCCATTATAGCTCCTGCCATTTTTTACCCTCCTAATATTTTACACTTTCGTATGCTGATTTGCATATAGTATCTAACTTTTTTATGTTTTTGTCAATACTTTTTTACATTGTAATAAAAATTTAATATTTCTGTAACATTATTGTAATATTATTTCGTCATAATTTTTTATTTTCTTATAATTTTTAATTTCTTTTTCATCATATCCTATTTCTTGTAAATCTTTAAGAGAATAATTAGAAATTATTGAAAATCTATCTGTTTGTTTTTCTATTTTTACAAGCATTTTTGTTTCAATACCAGCTTTATTTTTTATTACATAATATAATCCATTTTCTTCAATTAATGCTTGATTTGGCACTTTTAATCCAGTCTTATTCCACCAAATTACATCTACAGCTATTTTTCTATGATTTATCAAGTCTTCTGTCATTTCATTTATTTTAAATATTATTGTTCTTTTTTTACTTCCTTCATTTATTTGTTCTATTGTTGCATCTTTTACATCTTGGTTTGATAATCTTAACTGAACTTTATCTCCAACTTTTGCATTCATGCTTTGTTCTGAGTCTAACAAAACTGCAATATAACATTCAAAATTATCTATTATTTTTCCACTTTCATTACTTTTTGCAATAATTTGACCTGTTCTTAATTCTATTTTTTCTAAATTTTCTTCTGTCATATTATTAAAGTTTTCTGTTGAGAATTCTTCTTCTAATCCATCTACTCTATATGATACTATTCCACTCATTGGTGCAGTTATATATTTTGCTCCATTCTTAATACTTTCTTCATATTCTTTTCTTTGCTGTACTAATTTCTTTATTTCTGAATTACTTGTAGTATCTCCTAAAAAATTTATTTTTTTACTGATTAAATTATCTATATTATTTTTATATTCTGTAATTTCTTGATAATTATTAAGTTCTTTTATATTACTTATTTTTTCTTCTATTGAATTTTCAATAGATTTTACATCTGCTGTTTTTTCAACATCAGTTGTTCCTTCTTTATCTAATAATTCTTGAATTTGATAATCTATTTCACTAATCTTTTCTGATATTTCTTTTTCACTATTACTATAATATCTGAAAATAGAATCATTTTTAGCTACTTTCTCTCCTTCAGTTATAATTGAATATATACCATTTTCATAGTCTTCTCCTTTAATTACAGTCTCATTTCTTATTACATATCCTGTACTAGAATCTTCTTGAGATATTGTTCCTTGTTTTATTATATATGTATTTGTAGGATTCACTATAAGTAAATATATAGTATAACTTATATATGTTATTAGTAATATGCCCAAAATAATGGCTATTATTTTTTTATATAATTTCAATAGTGTTTTCTTCCTTTCACTCTTTTGTTTTGTCTAATATTATTTGTACATTTTCTTCTCTACTTTTTAATCCATCTAACCATATTGTTTGTTTGTTTTTCTTAAACCATGTTATTTGTCTTTTTGCATATCTTCTAGTTTCCATCTTGATTTTTTCTATCATTTCTTCTTTCGTTGTTTTATTTTCTAAATATTCAACTACTTCTTTATACCCTAATCCTTGCATTGCTGTTGGAAACTCGTTATATTTTTCTGTTATTTTTTCAACTTCTTCAATTAATCCTTGTTGCAACATTAAATCTACTCTTTTATTTATTCTTTCATAGAGTTTTTCTCTTTCCATATTTATTGCAAATACTTTATAATCATATTTTAATTCTTTTCTAGATTCTTCTTCTTGCTGGGTTTTTGTTTTTCCAGTCGCTTTGTATATTTCAAGTACTCTTATAATTCTTTTTTTGTCATTAGGACTTATTTTTTTCATTGCTTCAGGATCTATTTTTTTTGCTTTTTCATATAAATTATCTAAACCCTCTTCTGCTTCTTTTTCTAATTTTTTTCTATATTCTTCATCAAGCTTTATGTTTTGATATTCAATTCCATATATTAAGCTATCAATATATAGTCCTGTTCCACCAACTACTATTGGTGTTTTACCTTTATTTATTATTTCTTCTATAGCTTTTTCAGCATCTTTTTTAAATTCTGCAACACTATATCTTTGGTTAGGCTCTATAATATCTATCAAATAATGTTTTATTCCTTGCATTTCTTCTCTTGTTACTTTTGCAGTTCCTATATCCATTTCTTTGTATATTTGCATTGAGTCTCCTGATATTATTTCACCATTTATTTTTTTTGCTAATTCTATTGATAATCCTGTTTTTCCTGATGCAGTTGGTCCACATATTACAATTACTTCTGGCTTGTCCATTTTTTTCCTTTCATTTTTTTACATTTTATTTGCAACATCTATTATTCCTAATTGTATACTTTTTAAATATTTGGTTTCTATTATAAATATCACCAAAAGTATTATAGCTAATTTTATTATACGTTTTGTCTCTTCTTGTTGATCTATTTCACTATTTTTTATTTTTGTTAAAATATCTGCAAAAAATGGCATAAATGTAATTCCATTTATTGGTGTAAATACTGCAATTAGTATCATTTTTATCCTTTTCATTGCTTCTATATTTGAATATTCTATTCCTTTTTGAGATATAGAAAAAAGTATACTTGTTATTATTAAACTTACTATTATTCCTATTGTGCAAAGTAAAGTTTTTTGTGTTTGATCATATTCATTTAGTTTTAAGCATGTAAATCTAATTAATACCATAAATAAAGCTAAAACTATTATCATTATTAAATATTGCATTATTTTATCTCCTTTTATTTTCTAGAAAATTTTCTTTCTATATCATATTTTGACATTTTTATTGCTGTTGGTCTTCCATGTGGACATGTAAAAGGATTTGGTAATAATAATAATTTTTGTATTAAACTATCTACTTCTTCTCTTGTTAAAACCATATTGGCTTTTACTGCTGCTTTACATGCAACTGTTGCTATAAATCTTTCTTCAATTTCTTGTTTTGCAGTTCTAGATATTGAATTTATTTCATCAAGTGTTTCTAAGAACATATCTTTTGTTTCTAAATTTATACAAATTTCTGGAACTCCTGTTAATTTTATTGTATTTTCTCCAAATTCTTCTAGCATAAATCCAGCTCTTCTAAACATTTCCATATTTTCCTTTGCTACTTCCATCTCTTTATGTGTAAGTGTTATTATGTCTGGTAACAACATTAATTGTGAATTTTTTTCTGAATTACTATAATAATTTGCTTTTACTTTTTCATATAATATTCTTTCATGTGCTGCATGTTGGTCTATTATATACATTTCTTTATCAATTTCTATTATTATGTATGTATTAAATGCTATTCCTATAAATTTATAATTTGGTTTTTTGTATTCTTTTATATCTTCAAACATTGACATATTTCCAAGTTTTGCTATATCATCTATGTCATTTGTTTGTGGTGCTTCTACTTTTTCTTGTTTATCTATTGGTTTTGTTCCAAATAACTTTAAATACATTTCTTCAAATGAAGCATTATCTGCATCTTCTTGTTCTGGTGTTTTTACTGTTTCTATTATTTTTTCTTCTTTATCATTGATTTTGTTTGTATTTTCTTCATTTACCACTTGTGCTTCTTCTACTTTTGGTGGTAATTTTATTTCTTCTACTTCTTGTGTCTTTTCTACTTCTGGTACCTTGTATTCTTCCTTTTCTTCTTTTACTATAACTTCTTCTTTTTTATTATCCTGTTGATTTATATATTGTATTTGTTTATTTGCTTCTGCTGTTTCTTTTAGCATATTTTCTTTCATTTCTTGTAGTTTTTTTAATATTTCTTGACTTTTTTCTACATCTATTGTACTTTTTTGCCCAAATAAACCACTTTCTTCTCTTTTTTCACTTGATGTATGATCTGTATCTGCAACTAATTCAGCTTTTAATAATGCTTCTCTTATTGCATGATATACTGCTTTAAATACTATATTTTCTTCTTCAAACCTTACTTCTAATTTTGCTGGGTGAACATTTACATCTACTTTACTTGGATTCATGTCTAAGTTCAAAACTAGAAAACTAAATTTTCCTATAGGAATCATTCCTTTATATGCTTTTTCTGCTGCTGATGACAAGGATTTATCTTTTATATATCTCTTATTTACAAAGAAGATTTGATTAGCTCTATTTGAACGTGCTATTTCTGGCTTTCCTATTACTCCATATACGTGTATTCCTTCATATGTGTAATCTGTTTCTATTAAACCTCCTGCTATATCTTTTCCATAAATACTATATATTACTGTTTTTAAATCTCCATTTCCATTTGTTTGTATATCTGTTTTACCTGTATTTATTAATTTTATCGCAATCTCTGGATGTACTAAACCTATTCTTGTTATTACATCTTCAATATATCCTGCTTCTGTATAGTCTTTTTTTAGAAATTTATATCTTACTGGTGTATTATAAAATAAATTTGTTATTGTTATTGATGTTCCAACAGGGCATCCAGCTTCTGTTTTTTCTAGTATATTTCCTCCTTCTACAACTATTTGGTATCCATTTTGTTGATTAGCTGTTTTTGAAAGCATCTCTACTCTTGCTATTGCTGCTATACTCGCTAATGCCTCTCCTCTGAACCCCATTGACATTACTGTACTTAAATCATCTGCTGATCTTATTTTACTTGTTGCATGTCTTTCAAATGCAATCTCCATATCGTCTTCTGATATTCCTTTTCCATTATCTGTTACTCTTATATATGATATTCCACCATTTTTTATTTCTACAGTTATGTTTGTTGCTCCTGCATCTATTGAGTTTTCTACTAATTCTTTTATTACTGATGCTGGTCTTTCTATTACTTCACCTGCTGCAATTTTATTTATTGTTAAATCATCTAATAATACTATGTTTCCCATTTATTTATCACATTCCTTTTCATTCGCTACTTTTTCTTGTATTTTATCATTTCTTTTTTTTATTATCAAGTATATTTTTTATTTTCTTGTAAAACAAAAAGAGCAAACATAATTATTTGCTCTTTCTGACTTCTACTTATGTTAAAGAAATTTTCCTCACAGAAATTTGGTAAACTGTTTTCTCATCCCAACTCGTACTTTGAACTATCCCAAGTAGATTGATATGTTCTCCTACTTCTAAGTGTCTAGCCCATAAGGCTGCCTTTCCCCATACTATGCAAGGAATATAGTCTGAACCATCTTCTCTATTATTAGCTACAAGTAAAATTGTGGCCTTTCTATGTGTTTCTGATGTTATCTTGAAAAATGGTTCTTTACAAATATATCCATCTAAATAACTAATATTTGACATTTTTCCATCATTTTCAAGATTTATCTCATCAACATATATATACACATTTAGTTCTATATGCCCTTCAACATCTTTATCATATGATCTAATTTCTCCAACAATTTCTACTTTTCTACCAGTAAATTTCTTATTTGAATACTTTTGTAACAATTCCTTAGTTACCATTATTGGTATACTATCAACATTCATACTCATAAATCTCTGAATATTTATTTGACTTTTAAAAAATTGTATGTTTTCAATTTCTTCAAACAACTCAAATTCTTGCAGAATTTCTCCTACTAAAAATACTTTGTTTGTATCACTTTTGTAGTTTCTTTTTGGAATTCGTTCTCTCCGTAGCATTTCTTCATACTCCATCAACATGTAATTATTCCTCCTGTTTTTGTAGAAGTTTTACTTTTTAATATATGAATTTCATATATCAAATTAAAGTAAACAGTATTTTTATTATAACATTTTTTTCAGCCTTTGTAAAGTTATGTTAATTATTAAATATTGAATTTATTATGCTACTTTGAGATACTGTATTTGTACTTTCAGTTTTA
Source organism: uncultured Clostridia bacterium (assembly GCA_934177555.1). Classification (GTDB taxonomy): domain Bacteria; phylum Bacillota; class Clostridia; order TANB77; family CAG-508; genus CAG-269. The sequence continues at coordinate 3,847 of CAKPPL010000034.1, read as the reverse complement.
TCTGTATTTTTTTCTTGTTCTTTTACCATTTTTTCTAGTGATTCTATTAGACTTTGAAGATTTTTTATATCTGATCCTATCATTTCCCAATCATTTCTATTATTTGATTCTGTTAAATTTTTATTTGCATTTATTATTGCTTCTATCATTCCATTAATATCCTCTGTATTATTTACTTCTATATTAACAGCTGACTGTGATACTAAATTTGTTAAAGCTTTTTCTAAATTATCTCCAATAGCTACTTTTGTTCCTGATGCTACTATTACTTTTTTTAATGTTGTAGGTGTATTGGGTTCATTTGTCATTGTTTGATATATTGTCTCAACATATAATACTGTATTGTTTGTTGGTATTATTTTCATTTCTTTTGAAATTTTACTTCCTGTTATATTTAATGTTTCTAATTCTGATGATATTGTTTCATCTTGTTCTATTTGATTATCTAATTGTATTGGCCCTAATATATTATTATCTGCTGCATACTTATATACTTTTAGTTTATTGCTTGTTCCTTCTGTTACTCCTAATAAATATGATGTAATATTAGATTTTCCATTTTGTGTATACATTTGTATTAATCCATATTGTTCATTATTACTATCTGGTGTTTTTATTATTGCATAATAAGGTTCTAAAGTTGATGTTTTTGTTTTGGAATTTGTTGTTGTTCCATATGATACAAAATCCCATATATCACTATTTCTATATAAAACATCTTCTTTAACATTATGATATACCATTAACATTTTTGATTGAATTTTATACAAATATTCTGGATATTTGAATTGTTCTTGTATATCTTTTGATATTTCTTTTCCTGTATTTTCTGCAAATATTGTTGGATATAATTTTAAATATGCCATTATTATAGGATCTGATCTATCTGTTATATAATAAGTCATTTCTCCATTATATGCATTTATTAATACTTTTACAGAATTTCTTATATAATTAATATTATGTTTTGAATTATTATATATAATTTCTGAATATGTTGAATATGGATATTTATCTGAAATTGTATATGCATCAAGTACCCAATATATTTGTCCATTACTTATTATAGTATATGGATTTTCATCATAAACTAAATATGGCAATGCTTTTTGTGCTCTTTTTATAATATTTCTATTTGTTAAAATTTTGCTTTCACTTGTAACTGTATTTGAAAATGCTAGTTTTATATTTCCATTTTTTAATGCCAATATTAATCTATCTATAAAACCAACTTGAATACCAGAATTTCCAGAATAATTGTAAGTATGTTCTGTTCCATCATTATCTGTATAATCATATTCTTCTTTATTTTTAGTATTTGTAACTGCTATACTGTCTGTTTCTAATCCATAATATATTCTTGGTTGAGTTACATTATATATATTATCTGTTCCTTCTATATCTTTTTGTAAATACTGAATATTTCCATCTTTACTCACTTCTGTTGCTGATGTTACTATTTGCCCAATTCCATGTGTATATTCATATGTTTTATTGTTATATGATGTATTTTGATTTTCAATTTCTCTTGGTGATACATAAACCAATTTATCTTTTCCATCTATTTTATATTTTGCTAAATTAACGTTTCTAAATGTATAATATCCTGCTTCTGTTTGTGTATTGTTTAAATTTTGTAATACTAATTTTGGATTTACTATTGTTATATTATCTATTACATTTGAATTTTCTTCTATTTCATTTTCTTTTATTGTACCTGAATATTCTATATTGCTTTCTTCAACATCTATATTATATGCATTTTTAGTTGAAGATATATTTTCTTTTATATAATCTCTTTGTTTGTCAAATTCATTTGTTTTTACAAAAATTAAATTTGTTAATACCATTACTATAAATAATACTACTAAATAACCTGGAACTGTTGCTAATGTAAAAAATATTTTTTTGTTTTGATTATTTTTAAAATATTTTATTGATAATCCTATTGCAATTATTATTAGTATTGAAAGTCCTGCATATCCCCATAATTGTATAGTTGCTTCTACAAAACCTGCTCCTGTAAGTTCTGTTCCATTTTCTAATGTTAGAAATTTACCATATACTATATTTTGAACATTTAACATTGTTAATATTCCAATTCCTATTGATAGGATAAATGCATTTCTTGATAATTTTTTTATTAATTTACTGTTTCTTAACAATGTTCTATCTATTGCTTCAAAATACAAGTTAAATACTAAAATATAGTACACTGCCATATATGCACTTATTCCTATTATTAAAAATACTACATCTTTTATAATTTCTTCTATTAATGGTTTTATAAACATATAATATGATATATCTAAATTAAATATTATATCTGCTTTTTGAAATGAAACATTACTTGTAAATAATAGTACTTTTTCTAATAACGTATTTGATAAAATTACACTAATAATTGCTGCTGCTATGAGTGTTATTGATTTATTAGGAAGTTTTGGCATTTCCTTTTTTTCTTGTTCAAAAAATGGTTTTAATCCATTTTTTATTCCAATATTAGTTAAAAATATTATTATACTTACTATTATAAAACTTATTCCCATTATTGAATATTTGTATTTTAGATTTGTAATAAATGTTTCAACATATTGTGTACCTAATTCTAAGCATTCTAAGTATTGTCCTCTTAAGTGAATATATGTTATTAGTATATATATTACTATAAATCCTATAACAGTTAATGCTCTCGCTTTTTTACTAAATTTCATTTTTTTATTCCTTTCAGTTATATTATTGCTTTTACAAAATCTTTTGAATTGAATATTTCCATATCATCTATTTGTTCTCCGACTCCAATAAATTTTACTGGAATTTGATTTTCTTCTACTATTCCTATAACTGCTCCACCTTTTGCTGTTCCATCTAATTTGGTTAATATTATTCCTGTTATATCTGCTTCTTGTTTAAATGCTTTTACTTGTGATATTGCATTTTGACCTGTTCCTGCATCTATTACTAATAATACTTCTTTTGATGATTCAGGCATTTCTTTGTTTATTACTTTTTGTATTTTATTTAATTCATCCATTAAATATTTTTTATTATGTAGTCTTCCTGCTGTATCACATATTAAAATATCTGCCCCTATTTCTCTCGTTTTGGCTATTGCATCATATACTACTGATGCAGGATCTACTCCTTCTTCTCTTTTTACTATTTCTGCTCCAGCTCTTTTAGCCCATATTTCTAATTGCTCTACTGCTGCTGCTCTAAATGTATCTGCTGCTGCTACTACTACTTTTTTCCCGTCTTTTGCTAGTCTTGCTGCCATCTTTCCTATTGATGTTGTTTTGCCAACTCCATTTACTCCTACTACTAGAATTACTGATGGTTTTGTTTCTAGTTTTAAACTATTGTCTGATATTTCTAGTATTTTTTCGATTTCTTCTCTTAATGCTTCTTTTACTTGTTCTTCATCTTCTATTTTTTCTCTTTTTATTTTTGTTCTTAAATTTTCTATTATTTTATTTGATGTTTCTATTCCGATGTCTGACATTATTAGTGCTTCTTCTAGTTCTTCTAAAAATTCTTCATCTACTTTTCTAAAGTTACTAAATACATCATTTATTTTTTCGTTTATTGAGTCTTTTGTTTTTGTTAGACCTTGTTTTAATTTCTCAAAAAATCCCATTTTTCTCTTCCTTATCTTTTTTATTTAGGTTTTTATGGTTTTGCCTATAAACCTTTTTACCTATATATTTTAACATCTTTTAGCAAAAATTGCAATTAATACGTAAAAAAACAGTACAGCTATGCTGTACTATTTTTAATACTGATATCCGGACACTTTTTTTAAAAGAAGGTTATAGACATATTACTTGTCTAAATCCTTCTTTTCCTT
>CAKPPL010000033.1 GCA_934177555.1 uncultured Clostridia bacterium | reverse complement strand
TAATAATCAAGGATTAAAAGATGGAATAAATAGTTTAAGTACAAATTTAACAGCATTAGCACAAGGTTTAGCAACACTATATGAAAACACATCAACATTAGTAGATGGAACAGGAGAATTAGCTGCAAGTGCAGGAAAATTAATAGATGGAATAAATACTTTACAAGAAGGAACTACAGAATTAAGTACAGGTTTAAGTACTGTAAATACAAGTACAAATACATTATATAGTGCAAGTACACAATTAGCTGATGGTTCAAAAACAATATCAGAAGGAATGGCAACATTAACAGATGGTATACAAGAATTTAATGATGAAGCTATAAGTAAAATTAGTAACTATGTAAATATTGATTTAAAAAATATAGTTGATAGAGTTGAAAGCTTAAATGATTTATCAAAAGATTATATTAATTTTTCAATGATAGATGAAAAAATGAATGGAAATGTTAAATTTATTTTAATGACAGATTCAATAAAAAAAGATAAAGAAGACTAAAATAAAAATACTGAAAAATATATTAAATTATTTTTCAGTATTTTTTTATAATAAAAAGCGAAAAAACTTTCGTAATTTACTTGAAAAAAAATATTAAATATTATAAAATAAATATACTTTAAATATTAAGGAGGAATCTATAATATGGAATTTGTACATATAGCAGATATGCACTTTGATGCACCATTTGTTACTTTATCAGATAATGGCAATTTAGGAGAAAAAAGAAGAATTGAACAAAGAAGTGTATTTAAAAAAGTAATAGAATATATTAAAGAAAATAATATAAAATATTTATTTATTTCAGGAGATTTATATGAACATCAATATATAAGAAAAACAACAATAAATTATATAAATAATTTATTTAAAGAAATAAATAATACTAAAATATTTATATCACCAGGAAATCATGATCCTATTTTACAGAAATCCTATTATAATACTTTTGAATGGAACGAAAATGTGTATATATTTAATTCGAAAATAGAAAGAGTTGAATTAAATGATGTAGATATATATGGATATGGTTTTTCTGATTTTTATTGTTCAGAAACAGGATTAGAAAATTTAAAAATAATAAATAAAAATAAAATAAATATATTAATAATTCATGGAACATTAGATGGAGCTAATTTAGAAGATATGCAATATAATTCAATGAGTAAAAAAATGTTAGAAGAAAAAGGATTTGATTATATTGCACTAGGACATATTCATAAAAATAATTTTGAAAATAATGGTAAAATTATTTATCCAGGTTCAACAATTTCTTTAGGATTTGATGAGCTAGGTGAACATGGAATGGTTGTAGGAAATATAGATAAAAATGAAAATAAATTACAATTTATTAAATTGGATGATACAGAATTTGTAGAAGAGGAAATAAATTGTACAGAAATAAATTCTATTGAAGAATTAATAGAAAAAATAAATTCGATAAAAATAGAAAAAAATAAATTATATAAAATAATATTAGTTGGAAAAAGAAATTTTGAAATTAATATATATGATTTATATAAATATGATTTAAATGAAAAAATAATTAAAATTAAAAATAAAACAAAACCAAATTATAATTTAGAAGAAATATCACAAAAAAATAATTTAAAAGGAATATTTGCAAAGGAAATTTTAGAAGAATTAAATAAAAATAATTATAATAAAGAAATAATAGAAAAAGCACTAGAAATAGGAATGGAATTTTTAGAATAATTGGAGGGATTTATTTGAAAATAAATAAAATAAAAATAAATTCATATGGCAAATTAAAAAATAAAGAAATAAAATTAAATAATAATTTAAATATTATTTATGGAAAAAATGAAAGTGGAAAATCAACATTATTAAAATTTATTTTAAATATTTTTTATGGTACATCAAAAAATAAAAAAGGAAAAGAAATATCAGATTTTGAAAAATATAAACCATGGGATACAGAAGAATTTTCTGGTAAATTATTATATGAATTAGATAATAAAAATAAATATGAAATATTTAGAGAATTTAATAAAAAAAATCCAAAAATATTTAATGAAAATGGAGAAGAAATTACAAAAGAATTTAATATCAATAAAAATTCAGGAAGTGAATTTTTTTATGAACAAACACAATTAAGTGAGGAAATGTTTTTAGCAACATCTATATCTATGCAACAAGAGGTAAAAATTGGAAAAAATGAACAAAGTATGTTAATACAAAAAATATCGAACGTTATAGGTACAGGCGAAGATAAAATTTCATATAAAAAAGTAATTGATAAAATAAATAAAAAACAATTAGAAGAAATTGGAAGTGAAAGAACAAGAGAAAAACCAATAAATATTATTCAAAAAAATATTGAAAAAAATACAGAAAAAATAAAAGAATTAAAAAAATATGAAAATATTGAATATGAAATTGAAAAAGAAAAAAATGAAATAAAAAATAATTTAGAAAAAAATGAAATAAAAAATAATTTATTAAGAGAAATTAAAAAAATAAAAGAAAAAAATAATTTGGAAAATGAAAAAATAAAAATAAAAGAAAATATATTAGAAGAAAATAAAAATAAATTAAAGAAAATAAATGATGAAATAAAAAATAAAAATAATTTAAAAATAAATATAAATAAAAAAACAAAAATAAATAAAAAAAATAAAATTATTTTTAGTGTATTAATTTTAATTAGTATTTTATGGTTAATTTTTGCAGATAAATTTACTACAAATAAAATAATTAAATATATTTTTCTTCTTACAGCACCAACGTATTTAATTTTTTTGAATATTTTTAAAAATAAATCAAACAAAAAAATAGAAAAAAATATAGAAAATAAAAAAAATTCAGAAATAAATTATTTAGAAAATGAAGAAAAATTATATTCACAAAAAGAAGAATATAAAAATTTACAAAAAATTAATACTAGTATAGAATTAGCAAAAAAATTATTAGAAAAGTCATATGAAAAAATGAAAAATAATATTAGTCCTAAATTTATCGAAAATCTTTCTGAAAATATAGAAAAGATAACTAATGGAAAATATAGTAAATTATATTTTAGTGAAGAAGATGGTTTAATAATTGAGTTAAAAAATGGGGATTATGTTTCAGCAGAAAGATTAAGTATAGGAACAATAGATCAATTATATTTGTCTCTTAGATTAGCAATGTTAGATGAGATATCTAATGAAAAAGTTCCTATTATATTAGATGAAGTATTTGCATATTATGATGAAGAAAGATTAACAAATATTCTAAAATATTTAAATAATTATTTTTCAAATAGACAAATAATTATTTTAACTTGTACAAATAGAGAAAAAAATATTTTAGAGAGAAATAGTATAAATTTCAATTATGTGGAATTATAAAATAGCTCAAATAAAGAGCTATTTTTAATATTTAAAATGCTTGAAAAAAGTGGAAATATATAGTATAATAGAAATGTTAAAAAAAGAGAGGAGAATAAAAATGTTTGATAAACTAGAAGCAGTAGAAAAGAGATATGAAGAATTAACTAAATTAATTAGTGATCCTGAAGTAATTTCTAACCAAACAGAATGGCAAAAATTAATAAAAGAACATAGTTCAATAGAAGAAGTTGTATTAAAATATAGAGAATATAAAAAAGAAAAACAAAGAATGGAAGACGCAAAAGAGATGATGGAAGACAAAGAACTAAAAGAATTAGCAGAAGCAGATTTTTACGAAGCAAAGGAAAATATTCCACATATTGAAGACGAATTAAAGGCATTATTAATCCCAAAAGATCCAAATGATGATAAAAATATAATTTGTGAGATTCGTGGAGGAGCTGGAGGAGAAGAAGCAGCTTTATTTGCAGGAACATTATTTAGAATGTATTCAATGTATGCAGAAAGAAAACATTGGAAAATAGATGTTTTAAATGAGAATGAAACAGAATTAGGTGGATATAAAGAAATATCATTTATGATAACTGGAAAAGGTGCATATAGTAGATTAAAATTTGAAAGTGGTGTACATAGAGTACAGAGAGTACCAGATACAGAAAGTAGTGGAAGAATTCATACATCAACAGCAACTGTTGCTGTACTACCAGTAGTAGAAGATGTAGAAATAGAAATAAATCCATCAGATATTAAAATGGAAGTTTTTAGAGCATCTGGAGCTGGAGGTCAACATATAAACAAAACATCATCAGCCGTAAGACTTATTCATGAACCAACAGGAATTGTAGTTGAATGCCAAACTGAAAGATCTCAATTACAAAATAGAGAATATGCAATGAAAATGTTAAGATCAAGATTATATAATATGGAAAAAGAAAAACAAGATTCAGAAGTTGCAAATGCAAGAAAAAGCCAAGTTGGTAGTGGAGATAGAAGTGAAAAAATACGTACTTATAATTATCCACAAGGACGTATAACTGATCATAGAATTGGTATGAGTATATTTCAAATGGAAAATTTCTTAAATGGAGATTTGGATGAAATGATAGATAATTTAATTGCAGCAGATAGAGCTGAAAAGTTAAAAGGTGAAGAAGAATAAAAATTACTCCTCAAAAGCTGAGGAGTAATTTTTGTAATTATTTTAAACTTTTTATCTCATTCTCAGATAAGTTAGTTAGTTTTTTAATTTCATTTATAGAAAATCCTTTATTTAATAATTGTTTTGCAATATTATATAGTGCGTCTTTTTGTCCTTTTTCAATTCCTTGTTGCAGACCTTTTTCAATCCCTTGTTGAAGGCCTTTTTCAATCCCTTGTTGAAGACCTTCTTCAATTCCCTGTTTTAATCCTTCTTCTGTGCCTCTTTGCCTTGCTGAAGATAGTGCAGCTTGTTCTTCCATATCTGACATTAATCTGATTTCAGCTAATCTTTTTATTTCGGCTTCTCCTGTTAGAATATTATAACTTTTTTTTGCTTCTTTAATTATTTTATTTTCTTTAGTTGCCATATCTAACAAATCCTCTCTTTCCATATCTATAAAAGCAAGCCATTGATTAATAGGCTCTTTCATATTAGGATTATTTTTCCTAAATTTTTCTAATTCAATATAATAATATTCTACAATATTATTAAGTTTAAGTGTTCTGTGTTTATCAATAACTCTTACGGTTTTATTTACATACTCTGGAACATCCAGAAAAGAATAATTAAGAATTGAAATTACTATAACTCTTTTAATGTCATCATATTTTGTTCCAATTCCAACTTGTTCTGTTATTTTTTTACTTGCATAAAAAGTACTTCTTTTTTCCATGTTATTATGATTTTGCATTTGCATTTCAATATTGATAGTTTCACCATTTTCTAACTTTACATCTAAATCTAGTATTCCATATTTTTGTTCTCTGGCAAGTTGTTCTAGTCTTGAATCATGAACAACTTCTTTTATTTTAATATCTTCACTTAATATTGCAGAAAGGAAGCTTTTTAAATATTTTTCGTTTCCTATTTTACTGAAAAATGCTTTAAACATAATATCATCTTTCATAACTAATTGTTTTTCTTTTATGTTCGTTAATATCAACTCCTTTACTATTTTTATTTAAAAATTTATCATTAGTGCAGGTTTAATAAAGACCTGTAAATTAGGTACACATCACTTCCTTTTTATATGATATTTTGTAATATTAGAAATAAAAAAATGAATCTAATATATTGAATGAAAATTGTCAAGCCTAACCCAAGTTGTAAATGAAAAATTGTGTTATTAATTCAACACAAAAATAGTTTACCATAAAAAATATATAATTTCAATACATTTATAAAAAAAGAATAAAAAATAAAAAAATCAATAATATATTAGTAAAAAATAATAAAGGAGGAAGTATGAATCAAATTATTAATACAACATTTTTAGGTTTGTTTTTTGGTACAATAGGTACAACGATAGGTGGAATAATAGGATGTATTATAAAAAATAATTCAAATAAATTTTTGAGTTTTATATTATCTTTTGCAGGAGGATTAATGATGTCTATAATATGTTTTGATTTGATACCAGAAGCTCTACATATAAGCAATATATCAGAATCTATAATAGGGATTTTATTAGGGATAGTAGTAATGACAGTTTGTGATGTAATTGTTGATAATAAATTTAATAATAAAATAATAAATAATAAAAAACAAAGTAATTTATTAAAAACAGGAATAATTATTAGTATAGGATTAGCAATACATAATATACCTGAAGGATTAGCAATTGGATCAGGATTTGATGCATCAGTAAAATTAGGATATTCACTTGCATTAGCTATTTGCTTTCATGATATACCAGAAGGTATATCAATGGCAGTACCAATGAAAAATGGTGGAATGGAAACATACAAAATAATGTTATATGTAATTCTATCAGGAATAGCAACAGGAATAGGAGCATTAATAGGAGGAATAATTGGAAAAATTTCAGAAAGAATAATATCAATATGCTTAAGTTTTGCAGCAGGAGCAATGTTATACATAGTATCAGGTGAACTAATTCCAGAATCAAATGAATTATACAAAGGAAGAATGACAGCAATAGGAAATATAATAGGTCTAATAATAGGAATATATGTTACAAAATTATAAAAAAAGCTATTGCAAAAAAAGAATAAATGTAGTAAAATACAAACAAATATTTGAAGAAAGGAAAATGCAATGGAAGAAAAACTAAAAGAATTAAACAATAAACAATATGAAGCAGTAATAAATACAGAAGGGCCATGCTTAGTAATAGCTGGTGCAGGAAGTGGAAAAACAAAAGTATTAACATATAAAATAGCATATTTAATGGAAGAGAAGAAAGTATTACCATGGAATATATTAGCAATAACATTTACAAATAAAGCAGCAAATGAAATGAAAGAAAGAATAGAAAATTTAGTAGGAGAAGCAGTGAAAGACATGTGGATAGGAACATTCCACTCAATATGTGTACGAATACTAAGAAAATTCATAGATAGAATAGGGTTTGATTCATCATTTATAATATTTGATACAACAGACCAAAGAACAATGGTAAAACAAATATTAAAAGATTTACAATTAGATGAAAAATTATTTAGTGATAGATCAGTTATTTCAGAAATAAGTAATGCCAAAAATGAGATGTTAGATCCTGAAAAATATGCAGTAAAAGCACATGGAGACTATAGAAAAGAAAAAATAGCACAAGTATATGAAAGATATCAAAAAAAATTAAAAGAAAATAATGCAATAGACTTTGATGATATAATTAATTACACAATAAAAATATTATCAGAAAATGTAGATGTATTAGAATACTACTCAAATAAATTCAAATACATATTAGTAGATGAATATCAAGATACAAATAAATCACAATTTACATTAGTAACAATGTTAGCATCAAAACATGGAAATATTACGGCAGTAGGAGATAACGATCAAGGAATATATAGTTTTAGAGGAGCAGATATATCAAATATATTAAATTTTGAAAAAGATTTTGTAGGAACAAAAATCATAAAATTAGAGCAAAATTATAGATGTACAGGAAATATTTTAAAAGTAGCAAATGCAGTAATAAAAAACAATGAAGTAAAATATGACAAAAAATTATGGACAGAAAACGAAGTAGGAAATCTTCCAAAAGTTTATTCAGCAGATAATGAATATGATGAAGGAAAATATATTGCAGAACAAATAGAACATCTAAGAAGAGAAGAAAAATATAATTATTCAGATTTTGCAGTATTATATAGAATGAATACACAATCAAGAGCAATAGAAGAAATATTAAGAAGAGAAGGAATTCCATATAAAATAATAGGAGGACTAAAATTCTACGAAAGAAAAGAAATCAAAGACATAATATCATATTTAAGATTAGTGCAAAATACATCAGACAATTTAAGTTTAAATAGAATAATAAATGAGCCTAAAAGAGGAATAGGAAAAACAAGTTTAGACAATATAGCACAAGTATCAGAGCAAAATGGTATATCAATGTATGAAGTAATAAAAAATGCAGAACAATATGGATTAAATAGAGTATATTTGAATTCTAGAGAATTCATTAATTGTATGGAGGAAATAATTTCCAAAAAGAATGAATTAAAAGTATCAGAATTAATTAAAAAAATTCTAAAAGATACTGGATATACAAGAGCTCTAGAAAATGAAAGTACAGTAGAAGCAGAAAATAGAATAGCCAACCTAGACGAATTTTTAAATGTGGCAATAGAATTTGAAGAAGAGGCAGCAGAAAGTAGTTTAAGTGACTTTTTAGAAGGAATAACACTATCAAGTGATTTAGATAATATGGAAGAAACAGAAGAAACTGTAACATTAATGACATTACATAGTGCAAAAGGACTAGAATTTCCGGTAGTCTTTTTAGTAGGTATGGAAGAAGGAATATTCCCAGGATATAAATCAATAGGAGAACAAAAAGAACTTGAAGAAGAAAGACGTTTATGTTATGTTGGAGTAACAAGAGCAAAAGAAAATTTATATTTAACAAATAGTAAACAACGTACAACATTTGGTTCAACAACATATAATCCACCATCAAGATTTTTAGAAGAAATACCAAAAGAATTATTAGATGGAGTAGAAAATACATCAAAAAAGAAAATCAATATATTCGGAAATAATGATTATAATTGGAGCTATGGAAATAAGGGAAATGGAAGTATAAAAACATATAAACAAACAGAACCACAATATGCTACAGCATCAACAATATCTAAAAACAATACAGGTTTTGTCTTTAGAACAGCAGAAAGTTTCTTAAATAATATAAACAAACCAGAAACATCAGATATAGATTTATCAGGATATAAAGCAGGAGTAAGAGTATATCATAAGAAGTTTGGAGAAGGAACAATAAATTATGTTGAAGAAGAGGGAACAGATCTAAAAGTAGATATTAATTTTGATAAAGTCGGACATAAAAGATTAATGGCAAAATTTGCAAATTTGGAAATAATTTAAAAAATAGGAGAAGAAATCAAATTAAAAAGATTTCTTCTTTTTGTATTTAAAAATAAAAAAATGCATAAAAAATTTTTCAAAGGAAATACTTATAAAAGATAAAAATAAGAAAGGATGATATTAATGGCAGATTTAACACAAGTCGAATTACAACATTTAAGACATTTAATTGGAGCACATGAAACAGCATATGAAAAATTAAACACATATGCAACACAAGCACAAGATACTCAAATAAAGCAAATGTTTGCAAAATCAGCACAAGATGCATTAAATACAAAACAAAAATTAATGGGATTTTTAAATAACTAAGAAATCTTTAAAAGGAGGAATTTAAGTGGAAGAAAAAACAATGGTAAATGATATATTGGGAAGTGTTAAGGCAGATTTAACAGCATATCAAACAGCTATATCAGAAGCAGAAAATATGCAATTAAGACAAACATTTCAACAAATAAGAAATAATGATGAAGCTTTCCAATATGAATTATTTAAAGTAGCTAATGCAAAAGGATATTACAAACCTGCACAAAAAGCTACAACAACAGAAGTTGAAACAGTTAAAACAGAATTACAACAAGGTTAAATAAAAAGCAAGAAAAATCATATTGATTTTTTTTGCTTTTTCATATGCTAAAACAAAGAAAAACAGAATAAAAAACAGTATATAAAAGAAAAATAAAGATAAAAGCAAGAAAATAGACCATTAGATAAATTGAAAAAGTTAGGCTAATTAGTATAAAATACAAACAAATAATAAAATAAGGAGTAGTATGTGATGTTAAAACAAATATTAGTATTTGCAAGAAAATCAATAAAACTTACAATACTTATAGCTGTTTCAATATTTTTAATAATATGTGCAGTAGCACTATTTTTCAAACCAATATATAGTGTAACAATAAACGGAGAATTTGTAGGATATAGTAAAGACAAAGGAAAACTACAATCAAAAATAAATAAATACATGGCAAGTGGTGATGAAGAAGAAAATAGTAATATAGCATTTGTACAAGTAAATGATTTACCAGAATATAAAATGTGTTTATTAAAAAGAAATGTTGTTACAAATGATGATGAAATATATGAAAAAATAAAACAAACAGGTATAACATATTATAAATATTATGCAATATTAGAAGAAAACGAAGAAAAAGCATATGTTAAAGACTTTACAACAGCAGAACAAATAGTAAATCAATTAAAAGAAAAAGAAAGTACAAATATAGATAAAATTTCAATATTAGAATTATACAAAACAGATTTAAGAGACTTTGCAACAGTAGAAGATACAGTAGCAGCATTATATGTGGAAAAAGTAGTAGCCCCAGTAGTACAAGCTAAAAAAGTAACGAAAAAAACAACAACATCAACCGGAAAAGTTAATACATCTTCAAATATATCATATCAAAAAGTATCACTAGGTGGAATTAATTTAATAAGACCAATATCAGGTACTATAACCTCAAGATTTGGAGCTAAAAGTAGTATAAGATCAAGTGACCATACAGGATTAGACATAGCAGCACCTAGAGGAACAGTAATAAAAGCTGCAGCAGCAGGAACAATAACATTTTCAGGAACAAAAGGTTCATATGGAAAAATGATTGTAATATCACACGGAAATGGTGTAGAAACATATTATGGTCATTGTAGCAAACTATACGGAAATGTTGGAGAACAAGTATCACAAGGTGAAGCAATAGCAGAAGTTGGAAGTACAGGAAATAGTACAGGAAATCACTTACATCTAGAAATAAGAATAAATGGAGTTGCATATAATCCAGAAAATTATGTTTATTAATACATAAAAAATACAATAGTAATTACAACTATTGTATTTTTTTTATATAATTATAAAAAGAATTTTTAGTAAATATAATTTTACCATATTCGTGAAGAATGCCATCCAATTTTGGAGTACATGTTATGCATGAGCTAAAATCTATTAGTAAGTGTAAAATAGCATTTGATAATATATTAAAATTTCCAGCAATATATAAATAATATGTATTTTTATATAAATATAGTGAACAGTATTTTGAAAAATTTTCCAAATCAATATTATTAATATTTTTTAAATGTATTAAAAAATCAGAAAAGTTTTCAAAATTATCAAATTTAAAAACTAAATTATTATAGATATTTGGAATATCATATTTATATAATTTGGTTATTGTAAAAATAAATTCATCTTTTTCATTTGATATTGCTTCAACTAGTAGTTTACAATCATCAGATTTAAAACCAACTTCTTTTTCTGCTTGACTTAAAAAAAATTGCAAGATTTTTTGTGGTATAGCATTTTCTTCAAAAAAGTTTTGAACTGAAATATTATTTGAATTCATATCTTCTGTTGAACATATAATTTTTATTTTTTTATCTGTTAGTTTTTCAATTTTCATAGAAACCTCCATTACTTGTAAATATATTATACTATGTATTTTATTATATTTAAACCCACAATTTTTGGTAACTATTTTATTGAAAAATGTATTTGCAAAAATTGTTAATATATATAAAATAAAATGTTAAACAAAATTAAGAAAAAGTAAAAAAATGAATATAGCATATAATGTAGCATACTCAGAAGCAAGAGTAAAAATGGCAACAGACCCAGGGTATCAACCATCAGCACATATAGCAGAATTAGCAGGAATAGTAGCAAAAGAATTAGGAGTAGAAGCAACGACAACAAATCCAGAAAATGGAGAAACAGGAGTAACAGATTTATATCATGTTTATTATAATGATACAGACCACACAATAACAATGTTATATGGAGATAACAAATTTCATTAAAAGCAGATGCAGAAGCAGAAAATAATTTATATCCAAATATAAAAGGAGTAATAACATTAAATACAACACAGATAACATACACAAAGCAACCAAATGGAACAACAAGTAATCC
>CAKPPL010000032.1 GCA_934177555.1 uncultured Clostridia bacterium | reverse complement strand
GAAGGAACGCTAATTGCTACGGGAATTGCAGGAATATTTCTATTCCATATGTTAGAAAATATAGGAATGGTAATGGGATTATTACCTATAACAGGAGTTCCACTTCCATTTATAAGCTATGGAGGAAGCTCATTAATAACAAACTTTATATGTATAGGATTATTGTTAAATATAAGTAGTAAACGACAAAAAACAATCTTTGTAAAATAAGAGAAAATAGGAAGAAAAATATGTATTTAAAAAAATTAAAAATAGGAAATGTAGAATTAGAAAATAATTTAATATTAGCTCCTATGGCAGGTGTAACAGACCTGCCTTTTAGAATTATTGCAGAAAAATTTAATCCAGGATTAGTTTGTACAGAAATGGTTAGTGCAAAAGCATTGTTTTATAATGATGAGAAAACCAAACAGTTATTAAAAATGGATGGAGAAAAACATCCAATAAGTGTACAGATATTTGGTAGTGATATAGAAGCAATAAAATATTCTACAGAATATGTTAGTAAAATAGCAGATATTATAGATATAAATATGGGATGCCCTGCTCCAAAGATTGTAAAAAATGGAGATGGAAGTAAATTATTATTAGATTTGAATAAGGCAGAAGAAATAATAAAAACAGTTGTAGAAAATTCAAAAGTTCCAGTAACATTAAAATATAGAATAGGATGGGATCAAGAGAATATTATAGCTTGTGAACTTGCTGAAATAGCAGAAAAAAATGGTATTTCAGCTATTACAGTGCATGGAAGAACAAGAAGTCAATATTATAGTGGTAAGGCAAATTTAGATATAATAAAACAAGTAAAACAAAGTGTTAAAATTCCAGTGATAGGAAATGGAGATATAATTGATGAAGAAACAGCATTAAATATGTTTGAATATACTGGTGTTGATGGCATTATGATAGGAAGAGGAACTATGGGAAATCCATGGATATTTAAACAAATAAAGTACTATTTAAAAACAGGAGAAAAGTTACCTAAACCTTCTAATGCAGAAAAATATGAAATTTTAAAAGAACATATTGAATTAGATATAAAAGAAAAGGGAGAAGTAGTGGCTCTTAATGAAATGAGAAAACATATTGCATGGTATACTAAAAATATGCCAGAATCAAGTGGTTTTAGAGATAGGGTTAATCATATAAATAATGTAACAGAATTAATGGATTGCGTAGAAAAGTATTTTATTAAAAAATAAAAAAGATATCATTTTAGATATCTTTTTTATCTTTGAATTTTAACTCTTTATTTTACTTGAAAACCAGATATGTATTTATAAAATTCAATAGTTTTATTAACACAGTTATCCCAGTTAAAATCTTTTGCTGTTTCAATTCCATGTAAAGCAAATTCATTCATTTTATTAGGATTATCAATTAAATAAGAAACTTTTTTTACAATATCATCTACATCATGATGTTTTGTAACAAGAGCATTATAACCATCTTTTACAAAATCTCTCATTCCACCAGTGTCTGTAGTAATAACAGTTGCACCACAAGTCATTGCTTCTAAAGTAGGTAATCCAAAAGATTCGTATTTTGAATTACAAATATATATATGTGTTTTTCTTAAAGTATTGCCAATTTCCATTTGAGGAGGATTAATAATAGCAGGTTCTGGATTAATAGTAGGTGCAGTTTGAGTAATCCAATTCAAATGTAAATTATTATATTTTTTATTTAAAATTCTATAAGCTTGTAGAATTGTACCAATATTTTTAAATTTAAAATCTTCTGATCCGACAATAGTTATTTCTATAAAATCACTGTCTAAAGGATTTTTTCTTGGATAAAAAATTGTATTATCAATAGCTATAGGTATAACTGTAGAATTACAATTATAAACATTTTGTAATGCATCTTTGGCATAGCTGGATACAGTATAAACAAACTTTGGCAATGATAATCTATTTTTAACAACATTCTTTTTTTGAGGATCAATATTATTTGGTTCAAATAAATGAGAACCACCTTGTTCAAAAAATACAACAGGACCTTTTTGAGATTCAATAGCAGTATATATACATTTCCAGCTTGTTGCTACTAAAACATCACAGTTTGGAATAAAATTTTTCCAATCTGAGTTTTCTGGAACTTGTATAAATTTAATATTATCATTTAATTTAAACCATTGTGGTTTTTCGTCATATGTTACAATAGTTACAGTATGTCCGTCTAGCCTGAAGTCTATTTGCATATTCTAATATAATTTTACTACCACCACAAACTTTAGTCCATACCATTAAATAAACAATATTTAAATAATTTTTTTCAGTAGTAGATTGTGATAGAATTTGTGGTTGTAGAGATTTTTTTCTATTTAAATCTAAAATTTCTAAATCTTTTATAGTCATAAAATTTACTCCTTTTATATTATATATTTTTTATAATTGCCTGTTTGTAATCTAAAATTTTTCCAATTATAAATATTATAATTTTTATCAAAATAGGTATTAATAATTTGTGCGATACCTTCGTGTGTTGTAATTAAAATGTTATTCATATCAGAATATTTTTTTGTAATATCATCTAAAAAAGAATATACTCTATTGCACAAAGAAGTATAATTTTCTATATTATATTTATCTAAATAGTTTTCAAAATCTTCTATACCAAATTGTCCTTCTAAAGAACCAAAACTACGCTCGATAATTCTATTATCAATTATAAATGGAGCATCATTTGTTACAATATTTGCTGTTTTAATTGCTCTTTGAAGAGGTGAACAAATAATAACATCAAAATTAATATTTTTTAAAAGTTCTTTTGTTTCATAAGCTTGTTTAATACCGGTTTCGTTTAATGTTGTATTTACTTGTCCCTGAAATTTACCAAGTAAATTGTAATCAGTTTGGCCATGTCTTAAAATAAATAAATTCATTTTAAAAATCCTCTTTTTGATCTTTTCTCTTTAATATAGCTTTCATTACTTGTTCTGACATATGTTCTAAAGATTTCCAACCTTTTTGGTCATTTTTCAAATAACCAATATGAACTTCTTTTATAGTTGCATTAAGATTAATCATATCTAATAAAATGGCAATATCAACCCCATAGTCTTTTTCAAAATTGATTTTTTTCAAAAATGTTTTTTTACCAGCAATCATGCCACTTAGAGGTTGAGAGAATTTATGCATATTGGGAAATAATAATTTCAATAAAGGTTTTGCTACAAGTTCTGTAACTCGTCCTCCATCTCTATCAAATGTAGATTTTACAAAGTCAAAATTTTCTTCATAAATAGGATAAATTAATTTCATTAGAACATCATTTCCATAATTAGAAATGTCTGCATCAAGAAATACTAAAATTTCATTAGTTGCATGTTTTAAACCTGTTTCCATTGCATATCCTTTTCCTTGTTGATTGCAACTTACAACTGTTACATTTTGTTCTTTGGCTATCTTATGTGTATTATCAGTACTTAAGTTGTCTACTACAATAATTTCATCTACTAATTCGCATCTTTTTGAAAGATTTATAACATTAACAATATTTTCCTCTTCATTAAAAGCAGGAATTATTACAGTAACTTTATTTTCCATATTTTTCTCCTTTTTACATAATAATAATTATAGCATAAATGTAGATTTATGTCAAATAATAACACTATATGTAACTTGCAACTATAATAAATAAATTCTAAAAATAAAACAAAAAAATATAATTAAAAAGATATAATTTTTAAGGAGGAAATATAAGAATGAAGAAAAAGTATTGGATAATTTTGTTAGTCATAATTCTATTAGTAAGTGTTTTTATGTTTTTTTATAAAAATAAGGTTAAAGATTTAAAAAGTGGAAATACTAAAACTAGTCAAGAAATCGTAGACAGCATTTTAAATATTACATCATATGAGGTACAAGTAACTGTTAATGTAACAAGTAATAAGAATACTAACAAATATATATTAAAACAAACATATCAATTACCAAATTTAAGTAAACAAGAAGTTGTTGAACCAAGTAATATTGCAGGAGTAAAAATAGAAAATAATGGAACAAATTTAAAACTAGAAAATAGTAATTTAAGCATAAGTAAAATATTAGAAAATTATAATTATTTAGGAAATAATTGCTTAGATTTATATAGTTTTATTGAAGATTATAAAAACAATGAAAAATCTTCATATACAGAAAAAGATAATGAAATAGAAATGAAAACAAAAAGTAAAATAGAAAACACATACATACAAGAAAAAATTTTACATGTAGATAAAAAAACACATAATCCAACACAAATGGAAATAAAGGACAATAAACAAAAAACAATAATTTACATATTATATAATGAGGTAAAGACAAATAGTACAAAATAATAATATGTAAATTTAACTATTAACTTTACTTCATCATAAGTTTAGAAATACGAATAAATAGACTTAAAATATAGTAATTTTAGGAGTGAAGAAAATGGTAATAAAAAGAGGCGATATGTTTTATGCAGATTTAAGTCCGGTTGTGGGGTCAGAGCAAGGAGGAATAAGACCAGTACTAATAATACAAAATGATTTAGGCAATAGATATAGTCCAACTGTAATTGCAGCAGCCATAACTTCACAGACAAATAAAACTAAATTGCCAACACATATAGAATTAGGTGAAAATACAAGTGGGCTTAAAAGCAATTCTGTAGTACTTACAGAACAAATAAGAACAATAGATAAATGCAGATTAAAAGAGAAAATAGGTCATATAGATGATAATCAAATAATAAATAAATTGAATAGTGCATTAGGTGTAAGTTTTGGATTATAATAAAAAGTTTTACATTTTACTATTGAAAAAAATATCTATTTGATATAGAATGTAAAACGAAAGGAATTGAAAAATGGCAACAATAATAGATGGAAAAAAATTAGCAGCAGAAATAAGACAAAATTTAAAAAAAGAATGTACTACTTTAAAACAAAATGGAAAAACTCCAAAATTAGCAGTAATAATGGTTGGAGATAATAAGGCATCACAAGTATATGTAAGAAATAAAAGTAAAGTATGTAATGAAATTGGAGTTGAATTTGAAGAATATTTGTTAAAAGAAGAAACTTCACAAAAAGAATTAATAGACTTAATAAAAAGATTAAATAATAATAGTAAGATTTATGGAATATTATTACAAAGTCCAATTCCAAAACATTTAGATATAAATGAAGCATTTAGAACAATAGCACCAGAAAAGGATGTTGATGGATTTAATCCAATAAATGTTGGAAAATTGTGTTTAAACCAAGATACATTTGTATCTTGTACACCATATGGGATTATGAAGATATTTGAGAATTATAATATAGATTTATCAGGAAAAAATGTTGTTATATTAGGAAGAAGTAATATTGTAGGAAAGCCATTAATACAATGTTGTTTAAATAAAAATGCAACAGTAACAGTATGTCATTCAAAAACGAATAATTTAGATGAATATACCAAAAGAGCAGATATTTTGATTTCTGCAATAGGAAAACCTAAGTTTGTAACAAAAGATATGATAAAAGATAATGCAGTAATTATTGATGTTGGAATAAATAGATGTGAAGATGGTAAAATAGTAGGGGATGTTGACTTTGAAAATGTTGTATCAAAAGCAAGTTTTATTACACCAGTACCAGGTGGAGTAGGACCTATGACAATAGCAATGCTTATGAATAATGTTATAAAAGCAACGAATAATAATTAAAAATAGGGGGCAAGAATTATAAAATTCTATTGCTCTCTATTTTTTTAGAAAGGAAGTAAATGATAATAGAAGAAATTTCAATAAAAAGCAAACAATATCCAGAAAAATTAAGAAATATATATGATCCACCACAAAGATTATATATTTTAGGTAATAAAGAAATATTAAATAAAAAAGGAATTGCTATAATAGGAAGTAGAAATTGTACAGAATATGGAAAAAGTATAGCATTAAAATTTTCAAGTGAGTTAATAGAAAAAGGATATAATATAATTAGTGGATTAGCATTAGGAATAGATACATACGCACATATGGGATGTATAGATAAAATACATACTTCTAAAACAATAGCTGTATTAGGGAGTGGTCTAGATAAAATATATCCTTCTAAAAATATAGAACTTGCTAAAAAAATTATAAAATCTGGTGGTTGTATAGTATCAGAATATAAAATTGGAACTAGTCCAGCAAAGCTTAATTTTCCACAAAGAAATAGGATAATTAGTGGATTAGCAGATGGAATATTGATTGTAGAAGCAAGCAAAAAAAGTGGAGCTTTAATAACAGTTGATTTTGCATTAGAACAAGGAAAAGAAGTATTTGCAGTTCCAGGAAATATTAATAATACTAATTCATATGGAACAAATGAATTAATAAAACAAGGAGCTAAATTAGTAACAAATGTTAATGATATTTTGGAGGAAGTTAAATAAAATACTTGAAATAAAAAATTAATATGTGTATACTAAAGGCAGGAATAATATTCTTAAATTATAATTAGTACAGGAGAAAAAATATGAATGATGAAAAAATAGAAAAATTATTAGATATAGTTAATAGAATTCATATAACAAAAGATAATGAAAAAGATGTAAAAAAAATGCAAAAACTAGTTAGTGAAGAAAAATATGCACAAGCATTAAAAATATTACAAAAACTAAATCAAGAAGGAAGAGTTAAATTAGAACGTAAAAAAGAGCCAATAATTGAGGAAGATACAGAACCAGAGCAATATGAACAAGAAGAAAATAAAGAAGAAACTACCTCTGAAGAAGAAAATGTTTATGAAAATAGTGAAGAAGAAGATTATAATGATGATTACGAAGATGAAAATTATGATGAAAACTATGACACAGATTATGAGGAACAAGATGATAATGAAGATGAATATCCAAAAGTAGAGGAAAATATTATAGAAAATGAAGAAAAGAATGTAGAAAGTATATATCCTAAAAAATTATCAAATAAAAAATTAGAAGAACAATATATAAGCTTGTTATTGGCAAACCCTAAAGCAATTTCAATGTATTATATAGTATTTGAAGATTGTTTTTTTGAAAGTGAAGAAATGCTTAACTTATATAAGAGTGTATTATTTACAGAAGGAGAGGCATTTGCACCACAAATTGCAAAAGACAATTACAATTTTGCTAGAGAAGATGCAGGTACATATGAAAGAAAAAGAGATTTAAGAGAACTTGGAGAAGAAAGCAGACTTGATTTTGAGAAAGTATATATAGAATTGAGAAAATTATTTGAAATAAGAAAAAATTATTTGAAAAACCCGATTAAAGAAACACAAGAAAAAATAATGGATATATTAAATTATGAGTTATATGATAAGATGACAATACAAGAAGTAAAAGATGCTATAGAACAGATTACGGCAACAGAAAAATTTAAAAGAGCAGTATTGAGTAATAATATAACAGATTTTTTAATAACAGGTGAGAATAATTTAGCTAATGGATTAGAATTACCATTTCCTATATTAAGTAGTGTATTCAAAGGAATAAGAAGAGGAGAAACAATGGCATATGCAATGCCATCAAACTCAGGAAAAAGTAGGTTTACAATAAATTTGGCATCATATTTAGCATTTATACATAGAAAAAAAGTATTAATAATTTCTAATGAGATGTCAGAAGAAAAAATGAAATTGTGTTTAATAACAACTGTATTAAATAATAAAGAAATTCAAAAACTACATGGACAAAAAATAGATAAAACAGAAGGAGAAATATTAGAATTTAAGTTTAGACCAGATAATCCAAAAGAAGTGAAAATTGATAAAAATGGATTTGTAGAAAAAGAAGAAAATGAAACTCAAAAACAATTTGCTAAAAGACTACAAGAAATATCTAGTGAATTTAGAAAAACAATAGCAGTTACAGAGTGGATAGAAGAACAAGTAAAAAATTCAATTTATTTTGTAAATATAACAAATCATACAAATGATGAATTAGAAAAAGTAATATTAAATTATTATTATAAAGAAAAAATAGAATATGTATTTTATGATACATTAAAAACAGATACAGAACATATTGGGAATGGCGAAGAAATTAAAAAAACTGCTACAATCCTTTCTAATTTGGCACAAAATTTAGATATATTTATAGCATCATCATTACAATTAACTGAAAGCAGTACATTACCAATAAATTTAGACATAAATGATTTAGCTGTAAGTAGAACAGTAAAAGAAGTTTTAGATACACTTTGCTTGATAAAGCAAATTCACAATGAAGATTTAAGTAAATATGAATATTCATTAAAAGAAGTAGATACAAAGTTTTTTGAATTAAAGAAATATAAAGATCCAGATGTGAGATATTATGCTTGTGTAGTAGATAAAAACAGAGCAGGTGCAAAACCAAAAGTTGTATTTAGATTAAATTTAGCTTATAATATGTGGGAAGAGTTAGGATATTTAAGATTAAAATCACAGGAAAATATAGAAGAATAAGATAAGAAGAACATGATAGGAAACTATTATGTTCTTTTATGTCGAAAACGGTCAATCAAAAGAAAGAAAAATTTGTAAAAAATATTGACAAAACATAAAAAAATAATTATACTCATAATAATTATATAATTTTCAAATCTAAAATTTTTTTCACTAATTTATAATCAAAATATATTTTATCATAACAAAATAATAAAAAACAACAGTTAAATAATCTAAATAAGGGAGGAATTCAAATAGAAGCTATAAATAATATTGAAATGTTAAAAAAATTATTGCAAAGTTCTGACATAAACAAGTTAGAAGAAATATTAAGTAATGTATTAAAATTAAATATAAAAAAAATTGAATATGATAAAAAAATAAAAATGAGAGATGTATCAGAATATGAATTTGATCTTATAAAAGTAAAAACTATTCTTTCAACAGATGAAGAAATAGAGATGTATTTAAAAATGGTTAAAAAAAGCAAAATAAAAGAATCAATTTTTTGTTATTGGTGTTCAATATATGAAGAAGAATTAACAAAAATGGCAGAAAAGGGAAAAAGAGAAGCCATTTTAAATAAGGTACTAATATCTGAATTAAATAAAAAGAAATATCAACAAAGCATATTTTTAGAAATAGAAAATAACAAATTACCAATATTAGAAACTGGTACAGAAGTTAATTTTTTAGAGATAATAGAATATATAAAAGAATATACAGATAGTCAGAATAAATATGATGAGTTACTTAAGTATTTTGATGAAAATAGTGATGATACATTATTAATAGGAATAAAAATGAGAAGAGAAAAAGAAGAATAGTCCAGATGGAAAAAATTTGTATTGATTTTTATAACAAATTCTAATATAATAATATAAGAAATTAGGAAAAGGAGGAATAAAAATGGAATACAGATATACACCAGAAGGAGTTTGTTCAATGCAAATGATTTTTGAAATAGATAATAATATAATAAAAAGTTTAAAAATAATTGGTGGATGTCCAGGAAACACAATAGGAGTATCAAAATTAGTAGTAGGAAGAACAGTTGATGAAGTAATAGAAATGCTAAAAGGTATTCCATGTGGAATGAGAGGAACTTCTTGCCCTGACCAAGTTGCAAGAGCATTAGAAGAATATAAAGAAAAAATGCACTAATTAAAAGTGCATTTTTTTAATATAAGTCATCACTTGAAATAGATGAATTATCATTATCTTTATTTCCGGATTCAATTCCCATATAAGGCAAAATTTTTGCAAGCATTTTAGATGCTGTTGGAGCAGCAATTTGACCACCATTATGTAATGAACCAGAAGGATTATTTAAAATAACAAGTAAAGCAATTTTAGTATTTTCAACAGGAGAGATTGCTAAAAATGAAGCAATATACCCATCACTAGTACCATTAATTGGCTCAGAAGTACCAGTTTTACCTCCAATAGAATATCCAGCAACAGCACCTTGTGAACCAGATCCTTCTAAAACAACAGATTCCATCATTGAAGTTACTTTATCAGAAGTTTCTTTAGAAATAACCTGTCTTACTGTTTTTGTTCCAAAAGTAGTTACTTCACCTGTATCAGTATTAGTAATTTTTTCAACAATTTGAGGTTGAACTAAAACACCATCATTTGAAATTGCACAAGCAGCTGTGATCATTTGAAGTGGTGTTATAGTAAAACGTTGTCCAAAAGACATAACTGCAAGTTCAATAGGTTTTATTTTATCAACATTTTTATAAAAAATTCCTCCATCAGGCTCACCAGAAAGTGATATACCAGTTTTATCGAAAAATCCAAATGCCTCATAATATTTGTAAGAAGTTTTTGCACCTATTCTTAAACCTAAATTCATGAAAGCAGGGTTACAAGAATGTTCTAAAGCTTCTCTTAAAGTTTGTGCACCATGATAAGGGGCTTTTTTCCAACAAGTGATAGGTTTAGATTCACCTTCGAATTTTACAGAACCACTACAATATAAATAATCAGTAGTAACATCAGTTCCAATAATATTTTCTTCTAATGCAATAGAAGAAGTAATAGTTTTAAAAACAGATCCAGGTTCATATAAATTTGTTACAGCTTTTGGCTTCCACATATTGTATTTGGCTGTAC
The DNA here is from genome assembly GCA_934177555.1 of uncultured Clostridia bacterium. Classification (GTDB taxonomy): domain Bacteria; phylum Bacillota; class Clostridia; order TANB77; family CAG-508; genus CAG-269. The sequence continues at coordinate 1,410 of CAKPPL010000032.1, read as the reverse complement.
TTTTTTTCTCATCAGATAATGTATCCCATATTGCTTGTAAAGAAGAATTTACAGTATTAGGAGAATTACAATCATAACTTGGATAATCAGCCATAGATAAAATTTTTCCAGTAGAAGGATCCATAGCTATAGCTATTCCACTGTCACAAGAATATTGATCAACAGCTTCTGCTAAATAAGTTTCAACAATATTTTGGATATTAGCATCAATAGTTAATGTAATATCATAACCATTTTCAGCTGCTATGTAAGTTTGTTCTGAGTTAACAATTTCAGATTGACTAGCATCTTTTAAACTTACTGATTTTCCAGATGTACCACTAAGTAAAGAATCCCAAGAGTATTCAATTCCACTTAATCCTTGATTATCTGCTCCTACAAATCCAATAACTGTTGAAGCTAATGTACCACGAGGGTAATATCTACTACTTGTGTCTTCTAAACTAATTCCAGTAGAATATTTTAAATTATTTTTCCAATTATTTAGTTCTTCAACTTTTGTTTGAGAAACATCAGATGCAACTAAAAATCGAGAAGTAGAAGTATTTAGTTTATTTAATAATTCTGTATAATCTACTTCTAATATTTCTGATAATTTTTGAGCTATAGTTTCTTTTAATATTGATATATCTTGTGTTTCTTCAGGTTTTTTTGATGGTTTTATTTCTGAAGGATTTATATAAACTTTATCTGAATCATAACTCATTGCTAAAGCTTGACCTGTAGAGTCATAAATATTTCCTCTTTTTGCTGTTAGTGTTTCTGTTAATGTTTGTTGAGATGTTGCAAGAGTTTGAAGACGATTTCCATCAATTATTTGTAAATAAACTAAACGAAAAATTAAAAGTAAAATTAGTATTAAAATAAAAATTAGAACACCTTTTACTTTTATACTTGATATTGAATTTGGAACATTGATTTCACTATTTGATTTACGTAATTTTCCTTTTGATTTTATATTTTTTTTCTTATTCATATTATCACCATTCTTTAGTAGTTTTATTTTTAAATATTTTATAATAAAAAAACTTAAAAATCAATAAAAAAACACAACCTTATAAAAATTAAATACAGAAAGGAGAAAAATGTTATCTAAAGTAAAAACAATAACTTTAATAGGTTTAGATGGAAGTTTAACAGAAGTACAAACAGATATAAGTAATGGTATTCCAGATTTTAATATTGTAGGGCTTCCAGATGTAACAGTTAAAGAATCTAAAAAAAGAATAGAATCAGCAATAAGAAATACAAAAAAAGATTTTCCATCTAAAAAAATACTAATAAATTTAGCACCAGCAAATATAAAAAAAGAAGGAAGTTATTTTGATTTAGCAATAGCTGTAGGTATACTTATAGCAATGAATAAAATTCCTAAAGTGAATTTTAATGAAATTTCCCATACTATATTTA
>CAKPPL010000031.1 GCA_934177555.1 uncultured Clostridia bacterium | reverse complement strand
AAAAAACACTTGTCTTAAGAAGGGAATGAAATAAATGGCAAAAAGAAAGAGTAAAAAAAGAAAAACTAAAAAAGCAACTACCCCTGACTTAGGGGCTATAATAACAATAGTATTTAGTATATTATTAGCAGTATTAATATATAGTGAATCTGGATATATAGGAATGATACTAAGTGATTTCTTTGGAGGAATGTTTGGAATAATAAAATATGTAGTCCCAATAGGAACATTTTTAGTATCAATAAAAATGATTTGCAATGATGAGGATAATTATTTATCATCAAGAATAATGCAGTACACATTACTGTTAATTTTTATTGCAGTAATACTTAGTGTATATGAAATATATAATGGAGAGATAAATATAAGTCAAAATTTCTCAGATATAGTAAAAGATGCATATCAATTAGGAGAAAATAATATAGGAGGAGGAGCATTAGGTACAATAGCAGCAGTTCCATTATTTAAGTTATTTGGAAAAGTGGGAACAATAATATTAAGTATAGGTGCATCAATAATATTATTTGCAATAACATTTGGAGTAGATATATCTACAATCTTAACAGAATGGATACAATCTGGAGTAAATGATAGAAAAGAAAAATATGAAAGAAAGATGCAACAAAGAGAAGAATTAGAAAAGCAAAAAATGCAAATGAAAGCCCAAATAAAAGAAAAGAAAGTTAAAGAAAATAGAAAAGCATATTTAGAAATAGAAGATGAACCAGAAGAAGAACAAATAAAAATCAATTTGAATGGAAGAACAATAGAAGATGATACAAAAGGTAGAAAAAAATATAAACATGATAAAAATGATATAGTTCCATTAGGAATGGAAAAAGCAAAAACACCAATAGAACCAGATTACATAGAAAGTAATTTGTTTAAACAAGAAGAAGAAAAGAAAGAAGAAAAAGTAAAAGAAGTATTACAATTAGAACATGCATTATCAGTAGAAGATGAAGCATATGAATATCCACCAGTAACATTATTGAGTAAAGGAACAAAAAAAGCAATTAAAGGTGGAGCAAAAGCATTAGCAGATGTAGCCACAAAACTTCAAAAAACATTGTACAGTTTTGGAGTACAAGCAAAAGTAGAAAATGTATCTGTTGGACCAGCAATAACTAGATATGAATTAAAACCAGCAGAAGGAGTAAGAGTAAGTAAAATAGCAAATTTAGCAGATGACATAGCATTAAATTTAGCAGCAGAGACAATAAGAATAGAAGCACCAATACCAGGAAAACAAGCAGTTGGTATAGAAGTACCAAATAAAGAAAAAGAAATGGTAAATTTAAGAGATGTTATAGAAAGTGATGACTTTATTGACAGTAAATCAAAATTGAGTGTAGGATTAGGAAAAGATGTAGCAGGAAATATTGCAATAGCAGATATTGCAAAAATGCCACATGCATTAATAGCAGGTGCAACTGGTTCAGGAAAGAGTGTATGCATAAATACAATAATAACAAGTATAATATATAAAGCAAAACCAAGTGAAGTAAAATTAGTAATGGTAGACCCTAAAGTAGTAGAACTATCAGTATATAATGGAATACCACATTTATTAATACCAGTAGTAACAGATCCTAAAAAAGCAGCAGGAGCATTAGCATGGGCAGTACAGGAGATGGATAACAGATATAATGTATTTGCACAAAAAGGAGTAAGAGATTTAAAAGGATATAATGCATTAGCAGAAAAAGAAGAAGGATTAGGAAAATTACCACAAATAGTAATAATAATAGATGAGTTAGCAGATTTAATGATGGTTGCAGCAAAAGAAGTAGAAGATTCAATTTGTAGATTAGCTCAAAAGGCTAGAGCAGCAGGAATGCATTTAATAATAGCTACTCAACGTCCATCAGTAGATGTAATCACAGGTATAATAAAAGCAAATATTCCTTCAAGAATAGCATTTGCAGTATCATCACAAGTAGATTCAAGAACTATATTAGATCAAGTAGGAGCTGAAAAATTATTAGGAAAAGGAGATATGTTATTCTTTCCATCAGGAGCTCCAAAACCTACTAGAATACAAGGTGCATTTGTATCTGATGATGAGGTAGAAAAAATAGTTTCATTTATAAAATCTAATGGTGAAGCAACATATAATGAAGATATATTAGAAAGCATAGAAAATAGTAATAAAACAGATAAAGAAATTGCAGAAGAATCTGAAATGGATGATGATACAGATCCATTTTTAATGGAAGCAATAGATGTAGTAGTAGAAACAGGTCAGGCATCTACATCATTTATACAAAGAAAATTCAAAGTAGGATATGCTAGAGCTGGAAGAATAATAGATCAAATGGAAGAAAGAGGAGTAATATCAGGATATCAGGGAAGTAAACCAAGACAAGTACTTATGACAAAAGAAAGATTAGCAGAATTAAAAATGGGAACAACACCTGAAGAGGAATAATACAAAAGAAAGGAGAAGATATGTTAGAAAAAATAATAAAAAAAGACAGAAATGAAGAACTTGAAAAAATACTTGAAACAAAGAATGTAGATGAACAATCAAAAAATCTTCTCCAAGGAATATTATATAAAATAGAAATATCATATAAAGACTATAAAAAAGCAAAAGCAATAGAAACATCAGAAAAACAATATGTAGATGAAATATTAAAAAATATCAAAAATAGATGTTCAAAAATATCAACAATAAGATTAAGTGAAAAATTAGAAAATTCAGAAATACAAGAACAGCTAGAAAAAAATAAATTTTATATAAATGAACAAGAAATTATAGTATATCCTATTGAAGAAAAGATTTTATATGCAATTCAAAAAAAATCAAATAATAAAAGAATTGTAAGTAATAAATATGGAATATCAACAATGCCTATATCTAATTTAATAAATACAGGAAAGAACATAGACAAAGTAGAAGTTCTAAGAGATTTTAATGGATATTCTTGGACAACAATAAAAAAAGAAATAGAAAATATAAAGGTTAATTTAATATATCAAACATTGCAAATACTAATGGGAGAAGAATTTTTAAATAGTTGGATTCAAGATACAGACGGAATAATAGATTATATAGAAATGATGCAAGAAATATTGATTCCAAAATATGGTGAAGAAACATTCCAAAATTTAAAAAAAGTATTGTTTAAAGTAGCAATAATAAATGAAACAGAAAATAATCAAGAATTTAGAGAAAATATAGAAAAAGAATTTCAAAAAATAAAATCTCAATTACAAGAATATGAGGATACACAAAAATATGTACAAAAAATAACAGATAACAAAAAAATAGCAACACAAAAGATAAAACAAATAGAAAAAATTTTAAGCCAAGAAACAGCTTTAAAAGCTGAATACGAGAGAAGAAATGAAGGTGTAGAACTTCATCAAAAAATATTTAGTATAAGAGTATTAAAACAACAATTACAAAAAGAAAAACAAAAATTATTAAATGAAATAGAAGAAGGAAATTATTATTTAAATCCAATAAACTATATAAATGAAAAAAATGAAATAATCAAACAATATAAATTATTAGAAGTTGTAGAATATGATGAGGAACAAAAAGAAGAAACATTTTTAGAATTTGAAAAAATCTTTTTAGACTGTTTTGAAAAAAATATAGAAAAGCTACAAGAACAACAAGAAGTATTAGGACTTATTTATAAATTTAGATATTTTATGTTATTACCATTTAATGAAAAGAAATCAATAAAAAACATAAAGGAATTACAAGAAAAGATTTTAAAAATAGAAGAAAAATTGCTAAATATAGCAATTCAAAAAAAAGTTGTTTCAAATATTTCATTACAAATATTTTCACATGTATTAGAAACTAGAATAATTATACTAGAAGAATTATACTATAAAATAAGTAATGATAATGAAAAATATTATGTACAAATATTTGATGAAAATATAACAGAAGAGAGATTTGAAATACAAAAAATAGAAAATATGAAAATAGACAAGAAAACAAAAATATTTTTATAATATGAAAGGAAAAAGACATATGAAAATAACATTTTTAGGTGCAACACAAATGGTAACAGGATCAAATTTTTTAGTTGAAGCAGCAGGTAAGAAATTTTTAGTAGACTGTGGAATGTACCAAGGAAAAGAAGAAATAGAAGAAGAAAATTATGATGAATTTCAATTTAATCCTGCAGATATAGATTTTATGCTATTAACACATGCACATATAGATCATTCAGGAAGAATACCTAAATTATATAATGAAGGGTTTAAAAATACAATATATGCACATAAAGCAACTTGTGATTTATGTGGAATAATGCTACCAGACAGTGGACATATACAAGAAATGGAGGCTGAATGGAAAAATAAAAAAAGACAAAGAAAAGGTCTAAAAACATTCCCACCATTATATACAGCAGAAGATGCAATAAATTCTCTAGAACTATTTAGTCCTGTAAATTATGACGAAATAATACAAATAGATGATAATATTTATGTAAGATTTAATGATGCAGGACATATGCTAGGATCAAGCATTATAGAAGTATGGGCAAAAGAAGATGGAAAAGAAACAAAAGCTGTATTTTCAGGAGATATAGGAAATAATGATTTACCACTATTATCAGCACCAACAATGATTGAAAATTGTGATTATTTAGTAATGGAATCAACATATGGAAATAGACTACATATAAGAAATAATGAAAAAGCAGAAATGTTTTTAAATATAGTATCAGAAACAATAGACAATGGAGGAACAGTTGTAATACCATCTTTTGCAGTTGGAAGAACTCAAGAAATACTATATGAATTAAATAAGATAAAAGAAAATACAAGTGATGAAGAATTTAAAAGAAAATATAAAACTTTAATGAAAGTACCAGTATATGTTGACAGTCCACTTGCAATATCAGCAACAGAAGTATTTAAACAAAATACAGATTTATTTGATGATGAAATAAAAAAAGAAATGGAAAAAGGAGATAATCCATTAGAATTTCCAGGTTTAAAATTTACTCAAACAGCAGATGAATCAAAAGCATTAAATGAAAGCACAGAACCTGCAATTATAATATCTGCTAGTGGTATGTGTGATGTAGGAAGAATAAAACATCATTTAAAACATAATATTTGGAATCCTAAAAGTACAATTCTTTTTGTTGGATATCAAGCACCAGGAACATTAGGATATCAAATAGTAAATGGAGCAAAAAAAGTTACAATATTTGGTGAAGAATTCGCAGTAAATGCTAGAATCGAATATATAGAAGGATATTCAGGTCATGCAGACCAAGAATGGCTTATGAATTTTATTTATTCATTTATAAATAAGCCAAAACATATATTTTTAGTACATGGGGAACCAGAATCACAAAATGTTCTAAGAAATAAGATTTTAGAAGAAACAGGAATTGGAGTTTCAATTCCAGAATTTGGTGAAACATATGAATTATGTGATGAACTAAAAATTGTTAATAAAATTAAGATAAAGAAATCAAACACAATAAAACAAGAAATCCTAACAAGATTAGACAAATTACAAAATGAAATGAAAGACATGGAAACATTTGTAAAACAGGATGTTGAAGATGTACATCTAAGAGATGATGATATGTTTAGAATAAACGAAAAAATAAAAGACTTAGAAAAACAAATAATTAATATAATCGAGGGGTAATATGGAAAAATATCTAAATGAAGCAATAATAGGAAATAAAAATATGTTAGCAACATTTTCTGGAAAAGGAGAAATGCTAAGATTATCTTATCCAAATAAAGATAATAGACAATATTTAAAATATTTTTATACAGGAGTAAAAATAAATGATTCAGATTTAATATATTTGCATGAGGATATTAATAACACATATAAACAATATTATGATATGGATACAAATATATTAAATACAGAAATAACAAACACATACTTTAATTTAAAGATTTTACAAACAGACTTTGTAGCAATAAAAGAAGATATATTAGTAAAAAAATATACATTTATAAATGATGGAAATATAGACTTGAATGTAAATTTTTTAATACATTCAGAACTATTATCAGATCAAAATAATTTTGTTGGTGGAATGAAAATAGATAATGGTATGATACAATATGCACATGATTTCACAGTAGCAACATTTTCAAAAGGAAGTAAAATATTAAGCCATCAAATAAATGACAGTATCAATAGTATACACTCTGGAATAATAGGAGACAAAGATTATATAGGAATGTCTAAAGACTCAAGTATAAGTTATGATATTGGAACAATAAAACCAAGTGAGAAAAAAGAACTAGAAATATGTATATATATTGATGAACATAGAAAAACAATGCAATCTGTTGAAGATGAAATTGAAAGAATAAGAAAAATTGATTTAAACAAAGAATATAATAATGTAAAATCATATTGGAGAAAATATGTAAAAGCACATAATGGACTTGACTTAAAAGAACCAACAAATAGTTATGAAGAAAAGATACAAGATATATACAGAAGAAGTATATTATTATTTCCATTATTAACAAACCAAACAACAGGAGGAATAATTGCTGCTCCAGAAGTTGATGAAGATTTAACACAATGTGGAAGATATGCATATTGCTGGCCAAGAGATGCTGTATTTGTAACAAGAGCATTAGATATTTTAAAAATGAATAAAGAAACAGAAAAATTTTATGGCAATTTTTGTAAAATGACACAAAGTAAAAATGGAATGTGGGAACAACGTTTTTATACAGATGGAAAATTAGCTCCTTGCTGGGGATATCAAATAGATGAAACAGCAAGTGTTGTATATGGTGTATATACACATTATGAATATACAAAAAATGAAGAATTTTTGAAATCAAATTTACACATGTGTGAAAAAGCAGTAGATTTCTTGAAAAAATATATAAGAGATTTATTTGATAAAACTGGAAAATATCATATAAGCTATGATTTATGGGAAATGTATGAAGGAACTCATTTATATTCACTAGCAAGTATATTTTCAGCATTTGATTGTATGATAAAAATATATAGTGCATTAGGAAAAAATGTATCAGATTTTGAAAACAATAGATTAAAAGATGAAAAAATACATAAAAATATAAATGAAATAACAAAATTACAAGTAGAAATAAAAAAATATATAGAAGAAAATTTATATGATGAAACAAGAAAATCATATGTACGAAACACAGATGATAAAAGAATTGATATAAGTCTATTAGGAGCAGTAGTACCATTTAAAGTATTTTCTCCAAAAGAAAAGAAAGTATTAAATACTATTGAAAATATAAATTTAACACTTAGAACATATACTGGAGGATACCAAAGATTTGAATATGACCATTATAGAAATGGAGCACCATGGGCAATTTCTAATTTGTGGATGACATTATATTATTTAGAAAATGGAGAAAAGAAAAAAGCAAAAGAAACATTTGATTTTGTTTTAAAAACAACAGGAAAACATAGTTTCTTAGGAGAACAAATTGATAATAACACATTAAAACCTAATTGGGTAATAGGATTAGGTTGGTCACATGCAATGTTTATAATAGTTTTGGAAAAACTAAATAAAATGAAATAGGTCACATAATTTCCTCAAAAGAATATAATATAATAAAAATCTTGGAGGAAATCATAATGAAAATCTTAAAAAAGACATTTGGAGTATGTTTAGTAGGTTTAGGAATAGGAATCTTACTAGTATTATTCCTCCCAATAACAGGATGGTTATTTCTAATAGGAGTGATAGTAATATTAGTAGGTATATTATGGTTACTCTGCTAAAAGGAGGTACATATGACTATTGTAGTAAAAAAAGTTCCAAAATGTTTAAGAGGAATAGTAAAATTATTATTCGGGATAAAAGATTAATTGAATAAAAAATAAAAAAATAGCACATACAATATAAAGTAAGTGCTATTTTTTGTATGCAAAAATAAATATGAAAGAGGTGTACAAATGGATAAAAAAGAAAATAAATTACATCCAGATGTTGGTGAGGATACAACTAAATATGGGGAATTTGTATCATCATATTTTGCATGGATTCCATTACCAGAACAAAAGCAAAAAGCAGAAGAAATGAATAATATGACTAAAAAGGAAGGTGAAAAATAATGAATTATAAGTTTACAAATAGAGCTAAAAAAGCAATAGGAATATCAAATGATATATCTATTGAACAAGGACACAATTATATAGGAACAGAACATATTTTGTATGGATTAATAAAAGAAGGAGAAGGAATTGCATCAAAAGTATTATTAAACAAAGGAATAACAGAAGAAAAAGTATTAAAAAAGATTGAAGAAATGTTAGGAAAAGGAAAACAAATAAAAGAATCATTAGGATTTACGCCAAAGTCTAAAAGAGTATTAGAAAATGCATATATAGAAGCGAAAAGGATAGGATATAATTTTATAGGAACTGAGCATTTATTATTAGCTATTTTAAAAGAAGGAGATTGTATTGCAATAAGAATAATAACAGAATTAAATGTAGAAATTCCTAAAATATATAATGAGATTGCACAAGTTATTAATGAAGAAGAAAATGATATTTCATTAAAAGACAATAATAAGAGAAAAGAAAATTATTATGTTTCAACACCAACATTAAATCAATTTGGAGAAGATATAACACTAAAAGCAGAAGAAGGGAAATTTGATAATTTAATAGGAAGAGAAAACGAAATAGATAGAATTATACAAATTTTATCAAGAAGAACAAAAAATAACCCATGTTTAATAGGAGAACCAGGAGTCGGGAAAACAGCAATAGTAGAAGGATTAGCAGAAAGAATAGTATCAGGCGAAGTGCCAGATATAATAAAAGATAAAAGAATATTTAGTATAGATATATCAGGTATGGTTGCAGGAGCAAAATATAGAGGAGACTTTGAAGAGAGAATAAAAAAAGCATTAAATGAAGTAAAAAAAGCACAAGATATTATATTATTTATAGATGAAGTACATACAATAGTTGGAGCAGGAGCAGCAGAAGGGGCTATAGATGCATCTAATATTTTAAAACCATTATTAGCAAGAGGAGAAATACAATTAATAGGAGCAACAACAATAGAAGAATATAGGCAATATATAGAAAAAGACTCTGCATTAGAAAGAAGATTAAGTCCAGTAAATATAGATGAACCATCAGAACAAGAAACAATAGAAATACTAAAAGGAATAAGAGATAAATATGAGGCACATCATAATGTAAAAATTACAGATGAAGCAATAAAAACAGCAGTAAATATGTCTAGTAGATATGTAACAGATAGATTTTTACCAGATAAAGCAATAGATTTAATAGATGAGGCATCCTCACAAGTAAAAATAAAATTATATAATGAGCCAGATGAAATAAAGAATTTACAAGAAAAATTAGAAGTTATTGAAAAAGAAAAAGAAGAGGCAATTTATAATCAAGAATTTGAAAAAGCTGCAGAAATAAGGGATACTGAAAAAAGAATAAAAAAAGACTTAGACGAAAATCTTAATTTATGGAAAAAGAAGAAAAATGAAGACATAATAAAAATTACAGAAGAAAATATTGCAGAAGTTATATCAAAATGGACGGGAATACCTTTGCAAAAATTAACACAAGATGATAATGAAAAGTTAAAACAATTAGAAGAAAAATTACATGAAAGAGTAATTGGTCAAGATGAAGCAGTTGTATCAGTAGCAAAAGCGATAAGAAGAGGAAGAGCAGGATTAAAAGATCCAAAAAGACCAATAGGTTCATTCTTATTTTTAGGACCAACAGGAGTTGGAAAAACGGAACTTTCAAAAGCAATATCAGAAATATTATTTGATAATGAAAAAGCATTAATAAGAATAGATATGTCAGAATATATGGAACCACATTCAATCTCAAAATTAATAGGTTCACCTCCAGGATATATAGGATATGATAATAGTGGGCAATTAACAGAAAAAATAAGGAGAAAGCCATATTCTGTAATATTATTTGATGAAATAGAAAAAGCACATCCAGATGTAATGAATATATTATTACAGCTTCTAGAAGATGGACATTTAACAGATTCTCATGGAAGAGAAGTTGATTTTAAAAATACAGTTATAATAATGACATCAAACCTTGGAGCAAGACATATAACAGATCAGAAATCTTTAGGATTTATTAATAATAAAGAAAATAATGAATATGAAGAGACAAAAAAAGAAGTCATGAAAGAATTAAAAAAGGAGTTAAGGCCAGAATTTGTTAATAGAATTGATGAAATCATAGTGTTTCATAAATTAAATCATAATGATATGGAAAAAGTTACTCAAATAATGTTAAGAAAAGTTGAAGAAAGATTAAAAGAACAGAATTTTTTAATAGAAATAGATCCAAGTGTTGCTGAAAAAATTGTTAGTATATCTACTGATACAACATTTGGAGCAAGACCATTAAGAAGAAAGATTCAAAATCTAGTAGAAAATAAAATTTCAGAAGATATATTAGATGGAAAATTAATAAAAGGAAAAAGAACAATTATTACTGCAGAAGATTTGAAAGTATAAAAGAAAAAATAGATGGATATTTATTGAGATACCCATCTATTTACTTTTATTTGATTATATTTTTTTAATACTTCATCATATTTTTTAAATTCATCTTCCCATATAATATCAGGAATTTTATCAAATGCTTTAAAAACTTTTTCAGCTTCTAATAAATAAATTACTTGTTGTTGAGGAGATAAAGTTTCATACTTTTGTGAAAATTCATATAATTTATCTAAAATTTGGTTTGCTTCTATAAAACTCCAAAAATCTTTTACTTCAATACCTGCTAATTTAATTTGCATAACTGCATATATACATAATACAAAAATTATAAAAATTAATATATATATAATTACTAATAATTCCATTTTTGACACCTCTTAAAAAAACTTCCTTAGTACACTAATTATTATAGCATATTTTACTAATTAATGCAAATATTGCAAAATTTGATAAAACATGTTATAATAGTTAAGTAACTTTATTGATTAATTTTCATTGCCATATTGGCAGAAAAGGAGACTCTATGGGAAGACAGCAGTACACATCAGAAGTAAACATCACAAATATGGAGAGTGGAGAGATTGTATATTCACGTACATATCTTGGGATACAGGAAGAGAACGTGGAAGAAAAGCAGAAAAAATTATCAGAAGCTATCCGTACAGATACTGCTCAGAAAGAGGGTAAGTACACCTGTAACTTGGCTATCCGTGGAGAAACGGATGGTAGGTTGTATTACTCGGAAATCTGGCATGATAGGTCAGAGAAAACTAAGGATGAATGGGTGAAGAAACTCGAATCCTTATAAAAAAAGGGGCTGTAAAAAAGAGACTACTTTTCAGCAGCCTCTTTTTTTACTTATTTTTTTTGATCTAAGTGTTTAGAAATACACTTAAATACATTATCATTGAATTCAGTAAATTCGAGATTTAAGCAAAGTGCTTTTTGAAAATCTACAAAAAAATTAATTTTGTAATCAGCAGAAACTAATTGCTCATCTAACCCCCAATTAGTTAGTAGAGTTGCAATTTTTGAAGCAACTAAGAAGTTGTGACCATCTTTGGTCAGTTCTTCCAAGATGTTGTTTTTGACAATATCCACAATAATTTTACATTGTTCAAATGAAAATTTAGATAAATCTTCATAAGTATGAATATCATCTTTTTCACACCAGTACATAGAAACTAACTGATTAAGTTTTTCGGAGCAACAGATACTTGGATCTAAAACTTCCAAAATATAATCTGATGCATATTTTTTTGTTTCATTGCTTGTTGTCATTAAGTGTTCCTCCTAAAATTTTTTATTTTTTTTGTAATCACTAAGCTGTAAAAGAAGGATTGACAAAAAAATATATATTATAGTATAACAAATTTTAGAAAAAATGTCAATTTTATGTTCCCTTTAAATGAAATAAACTCAAATGTAAGAATGCAATTATTTATCATTAATTAATATACTTAAAGAAATTATATAATCTTTTATATCAATAAATACTAGTAAAGTCAAGA
>CAKPPL010000030.1 GCA_934177555.1 uncultured Clostridia bacterium | reverse complement strand
TTATCAAAAGTTCAAAACATGAGAAAAGATAAAGGATTTGAAGTATTAGATAAAATAAACTTATATGTATCTGAAAACGAAATGCTAGAAGAACTTGTAAAGAAATTCGAATCTGAAATCAAGAAAGAAACTTTAACAGATAATGTAGTATTTAATATACAAAGAGATACTTATACAGAAGTAAGTATTAATGGTGAAAAATTGATGCTTGATGTCGAAGTTGTAAAATAATATAATGTCGATTTTTGTCAATGACTTTTTCTTGACATTAGCTAATAGAGTATGTATAATAGAAGCATAATTTAAAATTGTGTTTCTATTTTTTTATTCACACATATTATATCAAATATAAATTTTATTCACAAAAAATAGTAGTAAAAATTAATCGAAGAATTTAATCAAAAAATAAGGAGGAGTATTTATGGAAAATGGCGAATTTGTTACAGTAATATTGCAAGCAATTAATGATTTAAGACAAGAACTAAGAGAATTTAGAGAGGAAAATAACAGAAGATGGGATGAAAATGATAGACGCTGGGAAGAGAACGAAAAACGTTGGGAAGAAAACAATAAACGTTGGGAAGAAAATGAAAAGCGTTGGGAGGAAAACGATAGACGTTGGGAAGAGAATGAAAAACGTTGGGAGGAAAACAATAAACGTTGGGAAGAGAACGAAAAGCGCTGGGAGGAAAACAAACAACTTTGGGCAGAAAATGAAAAACGCTGGGAAGAAAATAAACAACTTTGGATAGAGTACAAAAGAAATAGAGAACAAGATAGAAATGATATTTTAGATATTTTGGTAAAATATGATATTTCTATATCAACGCAATTAAAAGATCCTAATGTTAAAAAAATGAAGAAAATAGTTAATAAATAAAAAATTAAAATAAATATAAATAGAACACAAAATAAAAAGATAATACAAATATAAATAAAATTAGTATTATCTTTTTATATTTGCTTGAAAAATAAATAAAAAAATAGTACAATGTATACGTAAAATAAATGTAGAAAGGAGCAAAGTTAGTTAAAAATTTTAACTAATGTAAAAAATGAAAGTATCAGAATTTAATTATGAATTACCAGAGGAACTAATAGCTCAAGTACCAATAAAAAAAAGAGATGAATCAAGACTAATGGTATTAGATAAAAATAAAAAGACAATAGAACATAAAGTATTTAAAGATATAATAGACTATTTAGAACCAGGAGACTGTATAGTAAGAAACAATACTAAAGTATTACCAGCAAGGTTATATGGAAAAAAAGAAACAGGAGCAAATGTTGAATTTTTATTATTAAATAGAATTGAAGGAGATATATGGGAATGTATAGTTAGACCTGGAAATAAATTGCACATAGGAGCAAAAGTAATATTTGGAGAAGGATTACTAAAAGCAGAAATACTAGATACAATGCCAGGAGGAACTAGAAAAGTAAAATTTGAATATAAAGGTATATTTAATGAAATTTTAGATCAAATTGGATTAATGCCATTACCTCCATATATACATGAAAGTTTAAAAGAAAATGATAGATATCAAACAGTTTATGCAAAATATGAAGGCTCTGCAGCAGCGCCAACAGCAGGACTACATTTTACAGATGAATTATTAAATAGAATATCAGAAAAAGGAATAGAAATAGCAAATGTAACATTACATGTTGGAATAGGAACATTCAGACCAGTAAAAGAAGAAAACATAGAAGAACATGATATGCATTCAGAACATTTTTATATAAAACAAGAAGATGTAGAAAAAATAAATAATGCTAAAAAACAAGGAAAGAGAGTAATAGCTGTAGGAACAACATCATGCAGAGTATTAGAAACAATTTCTGATGAAAAAACGGGAATGGTAAAAGAAGTAGAAGGTGATACAAATATCTTTATATATCCAGGATACAAATTTAAGTGTATAGATGGGTTAATTACAAATTTTCATTTACCAGAATCAACATTATTAATGTTAGTATCAGCACTTGCAGGAAAAGAATATATAATGAAAGCATATAAAGAAGCTGTAGAAGAAAAATATAAATTTTTTAGTTTTGGAGATGCAATGTTTATAAAATAATAGAAAGGAAAACAAGAATGAAACAACCAGTAACATATGAATTATTACATGAATGTAAACAAACAGGTGCAAGACGAGGAATAGTACACACTCCACATGGAGATATACAAACACCAATTTTTATGCCTGTTGGTACACAAGCAACAGTAAAATCAATGACACCAGAAGAATTAAAAGAAGAAGTAAAAGCACAAATAATTTTATCAAATACATATCACTTATACTTAAGACCAGGGCACAAAATAGTTGAAGAAGCAGGTGGGCTACATAAATTTATGAATTGGGACAGACCAATTTTAACTGATTGTGGTGGATTTCAAGTATTTAGTTTAAGTGATTTGAGAAAAATATCAGAAGATGGAGTAGAGTTCAAATCACATTTAGATGGAAGCAAGCATATGTTTACACCAGAAAAAGTTATGGAGATTGAAAATTCACTTGGTGCAGATATAATTATGTCATTTGATGAATGTTGTCCATATCCATCAACATATGAATATACAAAAAATTCAATGGAAAGAACAACAAGATGGGCAAAAAGATGTATAGAAGCACATAATAGAAAAGAAGATCAAGCACTATTTGGAATAATACAAGGAGGATTTTTTAAAGATTTAAGAGAAAAATCTGCAAAAGATTTAAGTGAATTAGATTTACCTGGTTATGCTATAGGAGGAATAAGTGTAGGAGAACCTAAAGAAGAATTTATAGATATATTAAAATATACAACACCATTAATGCCAAAAGATAAACCAAGATATTTAATGGGAGTTGGAACACCAGATTATTTGATAGAAGCAGCAATGGCAGGTATAGATATGTGTGATTGTGTTTTACCTACAAGAATTGCAAGAAATGGAACAGCTATGACATGGAATGGAAAAGTAGTAGTAAGAAATGCAACATATGAAAGAGATTGGGGACCATTAGATCCAGAATGTGATTGTTATACTTGTAAAAACTATACTAGAGCATATATAAGACATCTTGTAAAAGCAAATGAGATATTAGGAGTAAGATTATTATCAATTCACAATCTTCGTTTTCTAACACAATTAATGGAAAGAGTTAGAACTGAAATTGAAAATGACAATTTAGGAACATTTAAAGAAGAGTTTTATAAAAAATACGGTTATGAAAAATAGGGGGAAGTCATGGAATTATATGATGAAGAATATCTAAATAGAAAACAAAAGAAATCTAAATTACCAATGATATTAGGAATAATAATAGTATTTCTAATAATAATAACATTTGTAATATTATATTTAATAATTTATTTAAGAGGCACTGTAACAAAGATTTCTTTAGATGGTGTAAGTACAAATGAATTAGGCGATATATTTTATATTGATGAAAGTAGTGGAAATTTATATATTCCAATAAGAAAAATAGCTAAATACTTTGATTATGAAGACTATAGTGGAGATTATAAATATAAATCCGAAGATAGTTCAAAATGTTATGTAAAAAATGAATATGAAACAGCTATGTTTACAGTAAATACGAATACACTAATAAAAGTTAGAGATAATTCAGACTATGAATATGTTGATATTGATGAAAATGTATTTGAAAAAGACAATGAATTATACACAACAATCGATGGAATAGAAAAAGCATTTAATGTACAATTTAATTATAATCAAGAGAAAAAACAAATTAGTATTTATACAATGGATTATTTAGTAACATATTATGCAACAGCATTAAAAATTGAAAACTATTCAACAGAATTTATAGACAAAAAAGCGATATTTCAGGGAATGATAATAATTTCTAATACAAGTGGTCAATATGGTGTTATGAATGTATCTACTGGTGAATATATATTGGAACCTAAATATGCAAGTATATCATATTTACCTAATACAGGAGACTTTTTAGTAAATAGTAATAATAAATATGGGATAATGTCAAAAGATGCTACAACAAAAGTAAAAATAGTATATGACCAAATAAAAATAATGGACAATAAAAATGGATTATATTTAATAAAACAAGATAATTTGTATGGAATAATAGATACTAAAGGAAATACAATATTACAACCTCAATATCAACAAATAGGATTAAATATAAATGATTTTTCACAAAATGCGATAGAAAGTGAATATATTATTTTAGACAAACTGATCCCAATTAAAAGTAATGGTCTATGGGGATTCTTTGATTTGAAAGGAAATAAAGTTACTGAGTTTCAATATACAGATATAGGATGTAAAAATACAAAATTAACTAATACATATCCAGTATTAGTCATACCAAGTTATAATATAGTAGTTGTAAAAAAAGGAGATTATTATAATTTAATGACATTAAGTGGAAGAGAAATAATAAATGTATATATAGTAGATTCAGTATATTTAACAGTAAATGTATCAACAGGAGAAACTAAATATTTTATGACATATAATGGAAAGACTGAAAATGTAGAAGAAATGCTTCAAAAAACTGGAGAATAAAAATTATAAAAAATGGAGGAATAAAAAATGGCTACAAGAGATAAAAGTATATGGATTTTATTAATATTTATATGTTCAGGATTAGTAATAGGTGGATTGCTAGGAGAAATGGCATCACAAGTAGAATGGCTAAATTGGTTATCATATGGACAACAATTTGGATTAAAAGAACCATTAATATTAGAATTGAATGTAATAAAAATAACATTTGGATTAATGTTAAATATAAATATAGCAAGTATTATAGGATTAGGAATAGCATTATTTATATATAGAAAGATATAAAAAAATAAAAAAAGAATATAATAAAATTCGATTTTAGAGTTACACTATGAAAAAATAGTGTAACTTTTTTGTATATAAAATTGTATAAAAGGTATAAGGGGTTGAGAAAAGTGAAAGAAAAAACAGATAAAGAATTATATAAAGAATTTTTACAAGGCAATCAACAATGTTTTGAAGAAATTGTTATTAGGCACAAAAACCAAATTATATATTTTATTCAAAAATATGTAAAATCTATTGACATAGCAGAAGATATTTCACAAGATGTATTTGTATATATTTTAATTAATAAAAATAGTTATAAATTTGAATATTCATTAAAAACATATTTATACACAATAGCTAAATCAAAAGCATTAAATTATATAAAAAAAGAAAGAAAAATTATAAAATTGGATGAAAACGAATTTGAAGACACAGAAGAACTTGAAGAAAAAATTTTTAAAAATGAGCAGAAGCAAAAATTAAAAGAGTCAATAAAAAAACTCAAGATAGAATATCAAAACGCAATATATTTAGCAGATATTGAGAAAATGAGTTACAAAGAAATTGGACATATATTAAAAAAGAGCGATTCAAGTGTAAAAGTATTAATACATAGAGCAAGAAAGGCATTAGAAAAAGTGATGCTAGAAGAATATAAATTTATGGAATAAAGGAGTGAGATTATGAAAGATGATAAACAATATATAAAAGAAGTATATAAAAAATATGAGAATAAAATAAAAGAAAAGAAAGAACACAAAAAAATTATTTTCAATAGAGTTATTAATATAGCAGCTATTTTTATAATTGCAATTTCTATAATTATAATTGAAAAAGATAAAAAAGAAAGAATTGTAATAACAGATGATGTAGTAAAAAATAAGGAAGAACAAAAATTAAATACGATAGGGAACTTTGAAAATTTTTATAATATAATGAAAAATTACAATAGTAATACTGAACTATATGAATATGTCAAAGAAAATTTAGATGTTAGTAAATCAGAAAGTTTAAACTCTGATATTTCTTCAACAAATATACAAGAAAATAATGTAGATGAATCAGATATAGTTAAAATTGATAAAAACAATATTTATTATATTGCTGAAAATAAAGTTGTTATTTTAGATACAGCAGATGGAAAAAATGCATCTAAAATTTCTGAAATAGAATATGAAACAACAGATTTTTATCCACAAGAAATATATGTATACAATAATAAATTAATAGTAATTGGAAGTGCAGGATATAATATGTGCAAAACAGAAATAATATCTACATCAGATTATTCAAAAAAAGTGTATGAAAATAAAAAAACAGGGATGATTATTTATGATGTTACAGATAAAATAAGTCCAAAGGAAGAGAGAAGAATTGAAATACAAGGAAATTATGTTTCATCAAGAATGATAAAAAATAATATATATTTTATTGCAAATAAATCAATATATATATCTAATCTTTTAAAAGAAGACTATGAAGAACTAAATGAGAAAGATTATATGCCTAAATATAAAGATACTTTTGAAGATAGTCAAGAAAAATGCATAGAATATTCAAATATATATTATACTGATGATATATCAAATGCAAATTATTTAATGACAGTAGGTGTAAATTTAGATACAGAAGAGGAGGCAGATATTAAAACTGTACTTGGAGCAGGAGAATATGTATATTCATCAGAAGATAATATGTATATAGCATTTTCTAAAAGTAATTATGCCGAAAACTATGAAATGATAGATAGTAAAACAGATATACTGAAATTTAACTTGAATAATGGAAAAATTATATTCGATTCTAAAACTGTTGTAGATGGAATTGTAAATAATCAATTTTCTATGGATGAAGAAGCAAATTTTTTTAGAATTGCTACAACTATTGGAAATGTTGATAATATAAATCAGAATACATCTAGTAATTTGTATATATTGAATGAAAAATTAGAAAAAGTAGGAGAAATTACAGGAATAGCACCAAACGAAAAAATATATTCAGTAAGATATACAGAAGATAAAGCATATATTGTAACATTTAAGCAAACAGATCCATTATTTGTAATAGATTTATCAAATCCAACAATGCCTAAAATTTTGGGTGAATTGAAAATACCTGGATACAGTACATATTTACATCCATATGATGAAAATCATATTATTGGATTTGGATATGATACTACAGCAAATGGAAATCGAATAACTACAAATGGATTAAAAATGGTAATGTTTGATATAACTGACTATAATAATCCAAAAGAGATGTTTAAAGTAACTATATCTGGAAAAAATGCTTATTCAGAACTAGAATATAATCATAAAGCATTATTATATTCTAAAGAAAAGAATATTATTGGATTTCCTATTATAAATTATGGAAATTCAAAAACTAAAACTAGTTTTCAAATTTATAATATAGATTTAAACAATGGTTTTATAATGAAAGGAGAAATATTAGGAGATAACCAAATAATAGAAAGAGTTGTTTTTGCTAATAAAATGTATTATGCTTTATCAAAAAATAAGATAAAAGTTGTTGATATGGAAACACTAGAGAATGTAAGAGAGATAGATATTTAAAACAGAGGGATTAGAAAAAGTAAAATAGAGGTTATCTTCAAACCTCTATTTTAAAATTAAATTTTAATTATAGGCTGATACTTTTCAAGCCACATATTAACCTGACACAAATAAGCCATAAGTTGAGGACCAGTCATTAATTGACCAAACCATGGTCTTGAAAAAGCATTACCATCAGTATTTAAAATTTCTAATATATAATTTCGATTCAAAAGATTATTAATAGGAGCATTCTTAGTTTTCATAATATTTGAAAGCATAAGTTTGACTTTTGCAAGATAAGTAGGATTATGAGTTTTAGGATAAGGGCTCTTTTTCCTATCAATTATTTCATCAGGAAGAATTTTTCGAGAAACATACCTTAATAATCCTTTTTCTCTTCCATTAAGGGCTTTAATTTCCCAAGGAATATTCCATACATATTGTGCTAGACGATAATCACAAAAAGGAACACGAAGTTCAAAACCATTATACATAGCCATTCTATCAGAACGGTCTAGTAGTGTTTGCATAAACCAATTTAAAGTAAGATATGAAATTTTTCTTTTTTCAGCAGTTTCCAAAGAATCACTATCAAGAATTTCAACTTGATCGATACTTTCGTGATATCTATAATCAATATATCCTTTTAAATCTATTTTTGAAGAAATAATAGGATTTAAAAGTTTTTGACGTTCACTGATAGCAATAGACCATGGAAAAGTTCCACTATGTAGAGCGTCATCACGAAAAAACCAAGGATAACCTCCAAAAATTTCATCAGCACATTCACCAGTTAAAGATACTGTAGAAGTAGGTTTCACATATTTACAAAAAAGTAAAAGAGAAGAATCAATATCAGCCATACCAGGCATATCACGAGCTATCATTGCATCATATAAATAGTCTGAAAGTTCAGGTGTATCTATTACAATATTGTGATGATTTGTATGAAGAGTATTAACCATTAAATTAATATAATAATTATCAGAATTTGGCTGAAAATCATTTTTTACAAAATTTTTATCATTATCAACATAATCAATAGAATAAGTTGAAAGAGGTGGAAGATTATTTTCTTTACAGTAATCAGAAGCATATTTTGTAATTATACTAGAATCCAAACCACCAGACAAAAATGTACATAAAGGTACATCAGATACTAATTGTCTTGTAATAGAATCTTTTAAAAGAAAATTAAGATGATTACATGTTTGATCAAAATTTTCTTTATGAGGTTCACTTTGTAATTTCCAATATCTTTTAAAACTAAAACCTGATTTATTATATATAGCAAAATGTGCAGGTTTTAATTCAAAAATATTATTAAAAATTGTTGTACCAGGAGTATGAGAGGGTCCGATCCCAAATAATTCTGAAATTCCTTGTGAATCTAATATTTTTTGAACACCAGGATATTGAAAAAGAGCTTTAATTTCAGAAGCAAAAATAAAAGAATTATTTTGCATAGTATAAAACAAAGGTTTTACACCAAAATGATCTCTAGCCATAAACAATTCTTGTTTTGATGAATTCCAAATAGCAAAAGAAAAAATGCCATTTAGATGTTTTACTACATCATTACCATAAAAAATATAACTTTTTAATAAAACTTCTGTATCACAATGCCCATTAAATGCAAAACCATTTTCTTCTAAAATTTTTCTTAATTCTGTAGTATTATATATTTGTCCATTGTAAACAATAGTATATTCATTGCCATTAACATTTTCAATCATAGGTTGTTTTCCACCAGCTGGATCTATTACAATAAGTCTTTTATGAGCTAATGCAACTTGTTTTCGCAAATATGAACCTTGTTCATCAGGGCCTCTTTTTGAGAGTGAATTATTCATATTTGTTAAAATATTACTAAATTTTGAAATATCTTGTTTGAAATTTACAAAACCAACAATTCCACACATAAATATATAGCCTCCTAATAAAAAATAATTATTCAAAACATTATATGTTTGAACATGCTAAATTATGAAGAAAATATCAAAAAAATATTGACAAAACAGGAAAATACTTGTATAATTTTATAGTGACTAAAAAAGTGAAAAAATAATTATAGATATATACATATCTTATACGAGGAGGGATTAAGATGGCACAACCAAAAAGAAGATGGTCAAAAGCAAGAACACATTTAAAAAGATCAACATGGAAAGTAGAAAAACCAAACTTTGCTACTTGCCCACATTGTCATGAACCAGTAATGCAACATAGAGTATGCTCAAACTGTGGATACTATGATGGAAAAGAAGTAGTTGCAAAAAAGGTGGAGGAATAACCAAAACATAAACGCCACTAATAGGCGTTTTTTGTGATGTTAAAATTGATTATTATAAATTTTAGGAGGAATAAAAATGAAAAATCTAAGAAAAACAAAAATTGTAGGAACAATAGGACCTGCTAGTGATAGTGAAGAAAAATTAAGACAATTATTTGAAGCAGGATTAAATGTATGCAGAATAAATTATTCTCATGGTAGTTGGGATGAACAATCTGAAAAATCAGAATTAATAGCAAAACTAAGAGAAGAATTAGACTTACCAATTCCAATGTTATTAGACATGAAAGGACCAGAAATAAGAACAGGAATGTTATATACTGGAAAAAATACAAAAATCCAACTAAAAGATGGTCAAAAATTCACATTAGTTAATGATGATATAGAAGGAAATGAAGAAAAAGTTTCTGTAACATATAAAGAATTATATAAAGATGTACAACCAGGTACAAAAATATTAATAGATGATGGAGCAATAGAATTAAAAGTTGATGCAGTAGTAGGAAAAGATATAGAATGTACAGTAGTTCATGGAAATGGATTAGGAAGCAGAAAAACTATGAATTTACCAGGAACAATAATAAGATTACCTGGATTAGCAGAAAAAGATATAGCAGACTTAAAAACTGCATGTGAACATGATTATGATTTTGTAGCAATTTCTTTTGCTAGAAATTTAGATGATATAAGACAAGTTAGAAAAGTATTAGATGAAAATGGTGGAAAAGACATAAAAATAATAACAAAAGTAGAAAATATTGAAGGATTATCAAACTTAGAAGATATAATAAAAGAAGCAGATGCTCAAATGATAGCTCGTGGAGATATGGCAACAGAAACAGATTTCACAGAACCACCAGTAGTTCAAAAGAAAATAATAAGAAGATCAAACCAAATGTTTAAACCAGCTATAACAGCAACACAAATGTTAGAATCAATGACACATCAACCATTACCAACAAGAGCTGAAGCTAGTGATGTTGCAAATGCTATTTATGATAGAACAAGTGCAATAATGCTTTCAGGTGAATGTGCTCAAGGTGATTATCCAGTTGAATGTGTACAAACAATGGTAAAAATAGCAAATAGAGTAGAACCAGATATTCACTACTGGAAAAGATTTGATAATAATGAATGTCTTGATTTATCAGATGATGAAACAAAAATTGCTTATTCTGCATGTGTAACAGCTAAAAATATGAATGCTGATGCAATAGTTGCATATACACATACAGGTGATTCTGCAAGAAGATTAGCAGGATTAGGAGCAGGATGCCCTATATTAGCTATAACAGACAATAAAAGAACATTCCGTCAATTAGCATTAGCATGGAATGTAACTCCAGTATTTGTTGAAGGAGAAGAAACAATCGAAGAAACAGTTGAAAAAGGAATTCAAAAATTAAAAGAAAAAGAAATACTTGAAAAAGGTGATGTTGTAGTTCTTTCAGGTGGAGCACAAGTATTCACAAAAGGTATAGAGAAAAAAGTTCTTGGTGGAATAGTAAGAATTTAGTTAATAAAAAACAATATTAGAAGAAATTTTCTAATATTGTTTTTCTTTTGCTCTAAGAGCTTTTTTTATTCTAAGTTCTGCATCTTTTTTTGCAATATCTTGACGCTTATCATATAGTTTTTTTCCTTTTCCAATACCTAATTCAACTTTAACAAAACTACCTTTAAAATATATGCTAATTGGGACTAAACTATATCCATATTGTTTGATTTTTACAAAGAGTTTATTGATTTCTTTTTTACTTAAAAGGAGTTTTCTATCTCGTAAAGGATCTTTATTAAAAATATTGCCATGTTCATATGGACTTATATGCATAGAATATATGTAGCATTCACCAGATTTTATATTTGCATAACTATCTTTTAAATTAACTTTTCCTGCTCTTATGGATTTTATTTCAGTTCCGGATAATACAATTCCAGCTTCTATTTTATCTTCTATATTATAATTATGATATGCAACTGGATTCTTGGCAATTAATTTTGTTTCCATTTTCTCTTTTCCTTTCATTTTCTTAAAGCCCTAACATTAACCCTATCAAGCACATTATCCATATAAAACTCACCACTAAATATATCACTATTATCTTCCCTAGGATTATAAAATCTATCAAAAATATCAGTCATTTTCCTATCAAATACACTAGAAAAATATTCATAATTTTCTCTTATTTCTCTACTCTTCATACCCATTATTATATTAGTACTTGTTATAAATAATCTCTCTTTATCTTTAGACATATCTTTGCTTACTCTTCTAACACTATCCATATCACATAATAATATATCTCCATTATTATAAAGTATATTAGAAGTATTAACATCCCAATAATTAAATCCATAAGATAATATTAATCTATATAATTTATTAAGTTTAATAACAATATCTATTCTTTTTTCAGGATCAAGTTCTCCCATTAAAAGCAATCTTCTTAAATTATCATATTCCTTATAATACTTCATCACATACCCAGCAAATATATCTTCTCTATTATTCCTAACAACTATATTTTTTAAAGGAACAACTGATGATGGTATATTAAGCATATTTAACTCTTCAATCAAATCCTCTCTATAAGCATACTCTTTAAAATCATTATATATTTTATAGCAAAACTCTTCATCATGATATATAACACTTTCATAATGTGGCACTCTTATACTATCTAGTTTATATATATTTAAGTTTTTTATATTAACTTTTTCCATAACTATATAATATCATATATTTGTAAAGTATACAAAATTATTAAATAAAATTAAATATTTTAATCATTATATTATATAATTATATTAGAGGTAATTTATATGAAAAAAATATTATTTGCATTTTTATCACTTTTATTAACTATTAGTATTATCTATACTATATATTATTTTATTAGTAAAGATAATAATATTAATAAAGATGATAACAACATAACTATTAAAAAAGATGAATTAACTACTATTGGTTAT
>CAKPPL010000029.1 GCA_934177555.1 uncultured Clostridia bacterium | reverse complement strand
CTATATTTATAGGAGAATTATCATTAGATGGGAAATTAAATAGAGTAAATGGAATATTGTCTATTTGTATAGAAGCTAAAAAACTAGGAATAAAAAATGTTATTTTACCAATAGCTAATGCGAATGAAGCTAAAATAATAAAGCAATTAAATATAATACCTGTAAAAGATTTAAATGAAACAATTAGATATTTGAATAAAGAGATAGATATCGTGAAAATGCGAGAAGAAAAATATAAATTTTTTGAAAATTATAAGATAGATTTTTCAGATGTAAAAGGTCAAGAAAATGTAAAAAGAGCATTAGAAATAGCTGCTGCAGGTGGACATAATTGTTGCTTAATAGGAAGTCCAGGCTCAGGAAAAACAATGTTAGCTAAAAGATTAATAACAATATTACCACAATTAACACTTGAAGAAGCAATAGAAATTACAAAGATACATAGTATATCTGGCAATTTAAAAAATGATGGACTAATGACAATAAGACCATTTAGAATGCCACATCATACAGTACCTGTTAGTACAATAATAGGAGGAGGAAGAATACCAAAACCTGGAGAGATAAGTTTAGCACACAATGGTATTTTATATTTTGATGAATTATCAGAATATAATAAAAATGTTCTAGAATCATTAAGAGAACCAATAGAAAATAAAGAAATAAATATAAATAGATTAAATGGAACATATAAATTTCCTGCTAGATTTATGTTTGTAGCAAGTATGAATCCGTGTAATTGTGGATATTATGGAGATGAAGAAAAAGAATGTAAATGTACTAAAATAGAGATGCAAAGATATTTAAATAAGATAAGTGGTCCATTATTAGATAGAATTGATATTCAAATAAGAGTGAAAAGATTAAAATATGAAAAAATAGTAGAAAATAAAAAAAGTGAAACATCAGAAATAATAAGAGAAAGAGTAAATAGAGCAAGAAATATACAATTAGAAAGATATAAGAAGTATCATATTTATTCAAATGCAGACATGACTAGAAATATGATTGAACAATATTGTAAATTAGATAAAACAAGTGAAAAATTATTGCATAATGCATTTGAAAAATTATTTTTAAGTGTAAGAGCATATGAAAAGATTTTAAAAGTTGCAAGAACAATAGCAGATTTAGAAAATGAAGAAAATATAAATTATAAACATATTGCAGAAGCAATACAATATAGGAGTTTAGATAAAAAAATATGATAATAGAATATTTTAGTGAAATATATCCAGAAAAATTAAGAGAAATAAAAGACCCACCATCAAGATTATATGTAAGAGGAAATGTAGAACTATTAAAGGAATTCTCAATTTCTGTAGTTGGTTCTAGAACTAATACACAATATGGTGAAAAAATGTGTAAACTATTTGTAAAAAATTTAGTTAATTATAATGTTAATATTGTAAGTGGATTAGCACTAGGAATTGACAGTATTGCTCATAAAACATCTTTAGAATATGGTGGAAAAACAATAGCTGTATTGCCATGTGGATTAGAAAATATATATCCGAAGCAAAATATAGTTTTATCAGAACAAATAGTAAAAAATGGAGGTTTGCTAATAAGTGAATATGAAAATAATATAAAAGCTGATTCAAATAAATTTAGACAAAGAAATAGAATTATAGCAGGAATAGGTATGGGAACATTAGTTGTAGAAGCTGGAGAAAGAAGTGGAACAAGTATTACAGCGAAAGATACAATACTTCAAGGAAAACCAGTATTTGCAATACCAAGTAATTTAGACAATAAAAAAGGAAAAACAACTAATAGATTAATACAAAATGGATCACATTTAGTTACATCAGTAGAAGATATTTTAGAATATTATCCTAACATAAACTTTTTAAAGTCAGAAAATTTTAAAATAAAAAATAATTTAGATATACCAAATGAATTTGTTAATTTATATAATAGTTTAGAAAATGGACCATTAGATATAAATGAAATCTGTATAAAGACAGGATTAGATACCAAAGAAGTTTTGTATCAAACTATGATGTTAGAAATAGAAGATAAAGTTTTAGAGTTACCTAATCAAAAATTTATTAGAAAAGAGAATTTGTAATATGGAAGGCTATAATAAGAAAATTGGAAATATAGGAGAAAAAATAGCTAAGCAATATTTAAAAAGACATAAATATAAAATATTAGAAATAAATTATTATGCTAAAGTAGGAGAAATAGATATTATAGCTCAAAAAGATATAACTATTATTTTTGTGGAAGTAAAAACTAGAACAAATTTAAAATATGGTACACCTGCTATGGCTATTAATCAAAATAAAAAAAGGCATATCAAAATGTCTGCACAATATTATGTTCTGAAAAACAATTATAAAAAATTTAATATTAGATTTGATGTAATAGAAGTTTTTATAAAAGACGGAAAATGTAATATTAATCATATAAAAAATGCTTTTTAGGTAATGTTTCTATTGACTTGACAAATAATAATTTATATAATGCTAATAATATTAATTAAATGTGTATTGAAGGGAATGAGCAAAATGAACAACATAGTTGAAGAAACTAGAAATATAATGAAAAAATATAAAATTAAAGCTAATAAAAGTTTAGGACAAAATTTTTTAATTAATGAAGAAGTAATAAATAATATAGTAAATTGCAGTCAAATAACAGAAAATGATATGATTATAGAAATAGGACCGGGTTTAGGAACATTAACTAAAAGATTATTAGAAAATGCCAAAAAAGTCTTATGTGTAGAATTAGATACTAAAATGATAGAAATATTAAATGATAGATTTTCAGAAAATGAAAAATTTGAAGTGATAAATGAAGATATTTTAAAAGTAGATTTAAATAAAATTATAAAATATAATAAAGAAAACAATAATATAAAAAATGTAAAAATAGTGGCTAATTTACCTTATTATATTACAACACCAATTATAATGAAATTACTTGAAGAAAAGCTTGATATAACAAGTATAACAGTAATGATTCAAAAAGAAGTTGCAGATAGATTAATAGAGATACCTGGAGGTAAAAATACAGGAGCTATTACACATACTGTATATTATTATTGTGAATCAGAGAAGATAATGGAAGTTCCAAATAGTTCATTTATACCTGAACCAGAGGTAACATCAGAAGTAATAAAAATGAATTTAAGAAAAAATCCAGCAGTGAGTATAGAAAATCCTAAAGTAATGTTTATGATAATAAAAAGTGCATTTATGCAAAGAAGAAAAACATTATTAAATGCTTTAACAAATGCAAAAGTATTTATGAGTAAAGAAGAAGGACAAAAAATATTAAAAAAATTAAATTTAGATGAAAATATTAGAGCTGAGAAATTATCGCTACAAGATTTTGCTAATATAGCAAAAATTATATCAATGTAGTTTTGGAGGAAAAAAATGAGAATAGTATTTATGGGAACACCAGATTTTGCAATGGAATCATTAAAGGCAATATATGAAGCAGGACATGATATTGTAGGTGTAGTAACAAATCCTGATAGAGCAAAAGGAAGAGGAATGAAATTAACAGAATCTCCTGTAAAGGAATATGCAAAATCTAAAAATTTGGAAATTTATCAACCAGAAAAAATTAGAAATAATGAAGATTTTATAAATCAAATAAAAGAATTAAAACCAGATTTAATGTGTGTAGTTGCATATGGAAAAATCTTGCCTAAAGAAATATTAGATATACCAGAAAAAGGAGCAATAAATGTTCATGCATCATTATTACCTAAATATAGAGGTGCAGCTCCAATTCAATGGTCAATAATAAACGGAGATAAAACAACAGGTGTAACAACAATGTATATGGATACTGGAATGGATACAGGTGATATGATATTACAACAGGAAACAGAGATAAAAGAAAATGAAACAACAGGAGAATTATGGGATAGATTATCAATAATAGGAGCAAATTTATTAGTAGAGACATTGAAAAAAATAGAAGACAATACAGCTCCAAGAATTCCACAGGGGGATAATTTCACAATGGCTCCAATGTTAGAAAAAAGTATGTCAAAAATAGATTGGCAAAACAAAAGTGCAGAACAAATAAAAAATCTTGTAAGAGGACTAAATCCAATTATGGGAACTTATACATATTTAAATGGCAAAAAAATAAAAATATGGGAAGTTGAAATAGAAAATCTAAATATAGAACAAGATGTAGAGTGTGGTACTGTAATAAAATCAGACTGTAAAGAAGGGCTATATGTAAAATGCAAAAATGGAATAATAAAAATTTTAATAATTCAAGGAGAAAATGCAAGAAAAATGAAAATACAAGAATTTTTATTAGGAAATCAAATTGAAGAAGGAAGTAAATTTGAATAAAATTTAAAAATAAGTACATAATGTATTTGAAAGAGAGGTACGTTATGGAAGAAAATATAAAAGAATTAAATGAATTTTTATGTGACTTAGAAGTAATGACTGTAAAAACGCAAAATTTTCACTGGAATATTCAAGGAAAAGAATTTTTTGTATTACATGCTAAACTAGAAGAATATTATGATGAATTAAGAGAACAAATAGATGAAATTGCAGAACTGATTGAAACAAAAGGATTTCAACCATTAGGAACAATGAAAAATTTTTTAGAAAATAGCAAAATAAAAGAAGCAAATAATGAAAAGATAAAATCAAGTGAAATATTAAGTGAGTTGATTAAAGATTTTACAATATTATGCCAAAAAGCAAGTGTTATAAAGCAAAATGCAGAAAAAGAATCTGACTATGTTACTTCATCAATCATTGATGAATATTTAAAAGATTACACAAAAAAATTATGGATGCTAAATGAATGTAGTAAATAAAAAGTAAGAAATAATCGTAAAAACGCGATTATTTCTTTTTTTCTACAATAAGAAAAGACAGTATTTGCAATACAAAAGATGTACAATAAAAATCCAGGAGGTGATTTTTATTAATATGAATTTTATTGAATTTATAAAAAACAGTATAAATGTTTTATGTGCTAAATATATTGATGGAAAGCTAGAGGAAAATGAAGTTCTACCAATATTTTATATAGCAGGAAGTCAAACATTACCACCACCATTAACACCAGAAGAAGAGGAAGAAATAATAAAAAAATTAGACACAGAAGAAAAAATAGAAGCAAGGCAAATATTAGTAGAAAGAAACTTAAGATTAGTGGTATACATAGCAAAAAAATTTGAAAATACAGGAATAGGAATTGAGGATTTAATATCAATAGGTACAATAGGCTTAATGAAAGGGGTAAATACATTTAATAGTGAGAAAAAAATAAAATTAGCAACATATGCATCAAGATGTATTGAAAATGAGATATTGATGTACTTAAGAAGAAATAATAGAATAAAAACAGAAGTATCAATAGATGAACCATTAAATAAAGATAGTGATGGAAATGAATTATTATTATCCGACATATTAGGAACAGATCCAGATGTTACATATAGAAGATTAGAAGATGAAGTTGATATGAAATTATTAAAAGAAGCTATAAAAAAATTAAATGATAGAGAAAAAAATATAATGGAAATGAGATTTGGATTTATAAGTGGAAAAGAAAAAACACAAAAAGAAGTTGCAGATGAATTAGGAATATCTCAAAGTTATATTTCAAGATTAGAGAAAAAAATTATAAATAAAATGAAAAAAGATATAATGAGTAAAACAGGGTAAAAATTTAAGTCAGCAAAATGCTGGCTTTTTTTGTAAAATTGATGTATAATACTAAAGGAAGAAAAGGAGAAAACAATGTATAAAAATTTAGGAATAAACAATGAAATATTAGAATTATCAAAAAAAGTAGAAGAAGAAATAAAACCAATATTTGATAAAATAGATGAAATAAAAGAAAAAAACAGTATGAAAGTATTAGAAGCATTTCAAGAATGTAGATTAACAGAGATGCATTTACATTCATCAACAGGATATGGAATAGATGAAATAGGAAGAAATAAAATAGAAGAAATATATGCTAAAATAATGAAAACAGAAGACGCATTAGTAAGAGCACAATTAATATCTGGAACACATGCATTAGCTGTTACATTATTTGGAATATTAAGACCAGGAGACACAATGCTTAGTATTTCAGGAGCACCATATGACACATTACAAACAGTAATAGGAATAAGCAAAGAACATAGTAAAAGTTCATTAAAAGAATTTGGAGTAAAATATGAACAAATAGATTTAATAGACAATGAATTTGATATAGAAAAAATAAGACAAAGAGTAAAACAACAAGATATAAAATTAATAGAAATACAAAGATCAAGAGGATATTCAACAAGAAAAAGTTTAACAATAGATAAAATAGAAAAAGTAATACAAGAAATAAGAAAAATAAATAATGAAGTAATAATAATGGTAGATAATTGTTATGGGGAATTTGTAGAAGAAAAGGAACCAACAGAAGTAGGTGCAGATATTATAGTTGGATCATTAATGAAAAATTTAGGGGCAGGAATAGCTACAAGTGGAGCATATATAGCAGGAAAAAAAGAGTTAATAGAATTATGTGCAGAGAGACTAACTGCACCAGGAGTAGGAAAAGAAATAGGACCATCATTAAATCAAAATACAGCATTTATAAAAGGAATGTTTTTTGCACCTGAAGTTGTTGCAAGTGCATTAAAAACAGCAGTATTTGCAAGTAGAATCTTAGAAAGATTAGGATATAATGTAGAGCCGAAATATGATGAAAAAAGAGCAGATATAGTACAAACAATACAATTAGGAACAGCAGAAAATCTAATAAAATTTTGTCAAGGAATTCAAATGGGGTCACCAATAGATTCTGATGTTATTCCAGAACCAAGTGAAATGGCAGGATATGATGATAAAGTTATAATGGCAGCAGGAACATTTACAGAAGGATCAACAATAGAACTTAGTTGTGATGGTCCTATAAGAGAACCATATATAGCATATATGCAAGGTGGATTAACATATAGTTATGGAAAATTAGGAATATTAAAAGCAATATCAAATTTTCATAAATCAAATTAAACAAAATGTTAAAAAAACTTGTATAATATTGAAAATTATGATATAAAAAGAGTAATTATATAAACTATGAAAGGAATAATAAAAAATGGAAGATAAATATGATTATGAGAAAAAGACAATATTAATAGTTGATGATGAACAAAAAATTGTTGACTTATTAGAACATAATTTAAGAAGAGAAGGATATAACATATTAGAAGCAAATGATGGTGTAACAGCAGTAGAAGTAGCAAAAGAAAAAAGACCAGATTTGATATTATTAGATATAATGCTTCCACGTTTAGATGGTCTTTCAGTATGTAAAAAAATAAAAAATATATATAATGTTCCAATTTTAATGGTAACAGCTAAAGATGAAGAATTAGACAAAATAGTTGGATTAGAGTTAGGTGCAGATGATTATATAACAAAACCATTTAGTGTAAGAGAAGTTGTTGCTAGAGTAAAAGCTAATTTAAGAAAAGTTGAAGGAAATAATGAAATAGAACAAATTTCTAGAATAAATGAAGAAAAAAAAGAAAAAAAGAAAAATAGTACAATAAAAATTGGAGAGCTTGTATTAGATTTAGACAAATATGAAGTACATATAGATGGAAAAGTGATAAATTTAACATTAAGAGAATTTGAAGTATTAAAATTTTTAGCTCAACAACCTGGACAAGTAGTAACAAGAGAAGCTTTACTAGAAAGAGTTTGGGGATATGAATATTATGGTGATATTCGTACTGTTGATGTTACAGTTAGAAGAATTAGAGAAAGAATAGAAAAAGATACATCAAATCCACAAATACTAATTACCAAAAGAGGAGTTGGATATTATATTCCAAGTAAAGAATAAAATGAACTTATATAAATAAGTTCGTTTTTCATATAAGATAGAGGAGAAAAATGAAGATAATAATTGGAAAAACATCTGGATTTTGTGGAGGAGTACAAAATGCAGTAATAAAAACAGAAAAAGAATTAAATAATAATAAAAGTGATATATATTGCTTAGGGGAGATAGTGCATAATAAACAAGTTATAGAAAACTTAAAAAGACAAGGGTTAAAAGTAATAGAAAATATTGAAGATGCAAAAGGAAAAACAATTATTAGAGCACATGGTGTTCCTAAAGAGATTTATAATAAGGCAAAAGAACAAAATATAGAACTAGTTGACCTTACATGCCCTAAAGTAGTAAAAATACATGATATTGCAGAAGAGTATGCAAATAAAGGATATTTTGTAATACTAGTAGGGGTAGAGGAACACCCAGAAACAATAGGAACGATCAGTTTCTGTGGAAATGACCACTATTTGATAAGAAACATTAATGATATTAAATTTGCAATAGAAAAAATAAAAAATAGTGGAATAAAAAAAGTGCTTGTTATTTCACAAACAACATATAGTTTGGCAAAATTTAATAATATAATAGAAAAATTAAAAGAAAATTTAGGAAATGATTATGAATTAGAAATAAAAAATACAATATGTTCAGCAACAAAAATGAGACAAGAAGAGACAGAAGAATTATCAAAAATAGTTGATTTTATGATAATTGTAGGAGGAAAAAATAGTTCAAATACCAAGAAATTATATGAAATTTCAAAAACAAATTGTTCGAATGTAATATTAGTAGAAACAGCAGATGAAATAAATTTCGATAATATAAAAAAATATGAAACAATAGGAATTATGGCAGGTGCTTCAACTCCAAAAGAAAGTGTTGAAGAAATAAAAAATAAGTTAAATAAATATGGGGACTAGAAAAAAATAAATTTATTAGAAATGATGAAAACTATTTCATAAAAAAGAAATGATTGAAATTTAAGAATTGTTCTAATACAACCCTCATACGAATACAATTAAACAAAAGTATTCGTATGGGGGTTTTGACTATATGAAATGTATATCAATAGAAGAACGTGCAGTTAATTTAGCACATTATATAATAGATTCAAAAGACACAGTAAGAGGAGCTGCTAAGAAATTTGGAATAAGTAAAAGTACAGTACACAAAGATGTAACAGAAAGATTAGAAAAAATAAATCCAGCATTAACTAGAGAAGTAAGAAAAATATTAAATGAAAATAAGGCAGAAAGACATATAAGAGGAGGGATGGCTACAAAATTAAAATATTTGAAAAAATAAAAAATAAAAGTATTGCAATTACATCAAAAAAATAATACAATATAACCATTACAGAAAGGAATGATGTTTATGCAAGGCAATATAGATAATAATAGAGACAAAATAGGAATAAAATTAAAAATTTTTTATGGAATAATATTACTAATATGTATAGTAGCAATAATAATGGCAATATATTTACAAATAAAAAAAGATAAAAAGCCAAATCAACAAATATCTCAAAATCAAACAAAACAAGAACAAACAACAACCGAAAAAGAGGAGTTTGATAATATATTCAAAAACAAGGTAAATTACTTGAAGAATAATAGTTACAAAATAAATAAAATTGAACAAGATAAAGAAATAATATATATAGGATATCAAAATCAAGAATCAAAAATAAATGATTATGAATTAAATGTAAATATTCCATATATTAATATACAAAATGAGACAATAGAAAAATATAATCAAGAAATAGCAGAAACATTTGAGAAAAAAGCCAAAAGTGTATTAAACATAAAAAATAATGACATTGTATATACTGTAAATTATAGTGCATATGTGACTAATAATATATTATCATTAGTAATTAAATCAACACTAAAAGAAGGAAATAGTCCACAAAGAAATATAATACAAACATATAACTTTGATTTAACAAATCAAAAAGAATATACAATACAGGAAATGCTTGAACTTAGAGAAATAACAAAACAACAAGCAAATCAAAAAATAAGAGAAGAAATAAAAAAGGTACAAGAAAATGTAGAAGAATTAGCTAAACTTGGATATAGTATATATTCAAGAGATATAGATAATGATATGTATACAGTAAATAATATAACAGAATATTTTATTGGCCAAGATAATAAGATATATATTATATTTGCATATGGAAATACAAGTAATACTAGTGAAATGGATATAGTAACTTTATAATATAAAAGAAACTTGATGTGAAATCAAGTTTCTTTTTATGAAAATAAAAGGGGATGTTTGTTATCAGTTTGATTACTGATTTAACTATAATATACCAATTAAATTTGTTCATTTTGTGAACTGTAAGTGAAAAATTGTGAAATATTATGGAGTTTCTGCAAGAGTAACAGTTAAATCTTTTTCTTTACCATCTCTATTAACTACTAAAGTCATAGTATCACCAATTTTATGAGAATTTTTTAATTCATTTAATTCATCCATAGTTGAAATTGATTTACCATCAGCTTTAATAATAACATCTCCATTTTTTAATCCTGCTTTTTCAGCTGGTGAAAATTCAGAAACAGATTTTACATATATACCTATAACTAAATTATATTTTTTTGCTGTTGTTTCATCTAAATTAATACCAGTAATACCTATATATGGTCTTAAAACTTTATTGTGTTCAATTAACTCATCAATAATATCTAAAGTTGAATTAATAGGAATTGCAAAACCAATACCTTCAACACCAGAACCTGATAATTTTAAAGTATTAATACCAATAACTTTTCCATCACTATTAACAAGTGCACCACCACTATTACCAGAATTTATGGCAGCATCTGTTTGAATACATTTATATTTATTTCCTTCTGATTCTACTTCTCTATTAACAGCACTAATTATACCAGTAGTAACGGTAGTATCTAATCCTAGAGGGCTACCAACAGCCATAACAAATTCTCCAACAACAGCTTCATCAGAATTTGCAAATTCGGCAGCTGTTAAACCAGATTTATCAATTTTTAAAACAGCTAAATCAGTTTGAGAATCTTTGCCAACTATTTTGGCATCAAAAACAGCATAGCTACCATATATATCAGTATTAAGTTTTATTTTTATTGATGTTGCATCTGATAAGTCATAGTAAGAATAAGAAGATGAAGATGAGCTACTATCTACAACGTGATTGTTTGTTAAAATATATCCGTCTTCACTAATTATTATGCCTGAACCTGTTGCTGTTGCAGTAGAAGTTGTAGGCTGACCAAATCCAAAGAAAGAATTAGATGTAGCTGTATAAGTTACTTCTATTCCTACAATAGATGGTAAAATTTTATTAGCTGCAAAAACAGCAGTATTAGAGTAATTAGATAATGATACTAAATTACTAGTAGTACCTGTTGCTGTGGTTTTAGTAGAGGTTTGAACAGTATTATTAGAGCCAATTAATTTTTCCTTTATAGAAGGAACCCCAAAACATGTTCCAATAACAACGGAACATCCTACAATACCACTAAAAAATGGTAATATTACATTTTTTGCAAAATTATTATTATTTTTTTTGAAATTTGAGTTTGATAATTTACTTGAGATTACTTCAAATTTATTTTCGTTTTCATTTTCATTCATATGAATGCCTCCTTAATGATTATAATTTTATTCATTAATAGAATATCCTATATTTGTGAAAAAATTGTGAAAAAGTTGTAAAAAACTATAATTATTTTGCCAAATTTACTTGAAAATAAGAATTATAATATATTATAATATAAATTGTAAAAAAGGTATAATGGAAGGATGAAATATATGAAAGAACAAAAAGGTATAACATTAATAATTTTAACAATAACAATAGTAATAATGATGATTTTAGCAGGAATAACAACATATTATGGAACACAATTAATAAGGCAATCAAAATTACAAGATTTAGTAACAAATATGTTATTAATGCAAGCAAAAGCAAAAGAATGTCTAGAAGAGGTAAGCTTTAAATCTGCAAATATTACAGATACAACAAAATTAAATGAAATAATAAAAGAAAATTTAAAAGGACAGAGATTAAAAGATTCAGATGAAATAAAAAAAGCAGCAATAAAAACAGGAGTAATAGATGAAAGTAGTATTACAAATGAAGAAATAAATCAAAAATATTATTATTATTTATCAGAATCAGATTTAAAAGATATGGGAATACAAGAATTATCTAAAGAAGATTATGGATATTTTATAATAGAATATAATTTAAAAGATACAAAAATAGAAGTAATTAATACTAAAGGATATTTAGGAAAATATACATTAACAGAAATAAATAAATTAACAGAGGAATAAGTTTGAGTATTCAAACTTATTTTAAAAAGGAATGATAAAATGAAAGAAAAAGAAGAAGAAAGATTAAAAGAACTAAAAAAAATGGAAAATGAATTGAGGCAAAAGGGATTTAATACAATATGTGGAATAGATGAAGCTGGAAGAGGACCACTAGCAGGACCAGTTGTAGTTGCAAGTGTAATAATGCCAGAAAATTCAATGATAGAAGGAGTAAATGACTCAAAAAAAATATCAGAAGCCAAAAGAGAAAAATTATATGATCAAATAATATCAGAAGCAATAAGCTATGGAGTTGGAATTATAGATGAAGAAGAAATAGATACAATAAATATATTAAATGCAACAAAAAAAGGTTTAACATTAGCAATAAGTCAATTAAAAGTAAAACCAGATTTAATAATAGTTGATGCATTAGAACACATAGATACAATTGGTATACCATATGAATCAATAATAAAAGGTGATGCAAAATGTTATTCAATATCTGCAGCATCAATAATTGCTAAAGTTACGAGGGATAGAATAATGAGAGAATGGGATGAAGTATATCCACAATACGGATTTAAGCAACATAAAGGTTATGGAACAGCAAAACATATTGCAGCAATAAAAGAATATGGATTATGTCCAATACATAGAAAAAGTTTTACTAAAAATTTTATTTAACTAATGAGAAAAAGGGGGATTAAATGAAAAGTTTTAATGAAATATATCAAAGTTTATACAAAGAATGTAATGAAACACTTGAAGAAGCAAGAAAACAAGCAAAAATTTATAAAATGTCAATGGCATTAACAGTATTATTAATAATATTGGCAATGATGAATATAGTAAATCAAAGTTGGATAATGACAGTCATTTGTGTGTGTTTTATTTCTGCAATATGGGGATATTGTTTTAAAAAAATGACAAATATTAATTATGAAAAAATGTTTAAAGAACAAGTAATAACAAGATTTGTAAAAGAATATAGTGAAGAGCTTGACTTTTTTCCTGCATCAGGAGTACCTTATACTGTCTATTCTG